>JAUXJL010000288.1 GCA_030624805.1 Acidimicrobiia bacterium | reverse complement strand
TCTCGATCGGTACGAGATCGAAGTCGAGGCGTTTGGACAATTCTGTGAGGCCGTCAATTGCTCTTCCGTACTGGTTGTATTCCTCGCCGAAGTATGAGGTGAAGGCAACTCCCACATACCCGATCTTGAGGCGTGGTCGCGTGCTCATGATTTGCTCCGATCGTCACTGGCGGCAGCCCAGGCCTCCAAAATGAGGGCAACGGTTGTTGCCCCCGGGTCCTGAACTCCCAGCGAGCGATCTTCGGAATAGCGGGCCCGGCCGATCGAGGGGGTCATGGTGCTAGTCGAGCTGGCACCCTCGCGAGCCGCGGTCGCGATCCTGCCGAGGGCATCGACGATCGACGAGTCAGCTTCAGCAGCAGCTCGGCCGGCCGCGGCAGCCGGTACGAGGGCGTCGACCATTGTCTTGTCGCCCGGTTCCGCCTTCCCGCGGCTGATAACGGTCTCCGTGCCCGCTTCGAGAGCGTCGGCCAGTTGGGCGGCGTCAATAGCCGTGTGACCGTTGAAGCTGCGGCCGACGGCTCGGAAGAAGCTCCCGAACAGGGCCCCGGCGGCGCCACCCATCTCATCCAGGAAGGCCCGGGCGGTGACCGAAAGGACGGCGGCCGGGGTCGGGTCGTCGAGGTCGGTGGTTTCCCGGCGGGCGTGTCCCATCGCCGTCGCTACGTTGACTCCGTGATCGCCGTCACCGCCGGCCGCGTCGAGCCGCGAGAGCTCGGCGGCCTGCTCGTCGATGGCGTCGGCGGTGGCAAGAACGAGCCGCTGCCAGTCCTCGCCATCCAGGCCATCCCGAGCGCTCACTGGTCCACCGTGCTGTCACCGGGCGGCGTGAATTGCACGCCGGCGCCGACTGCGGGCGCGTCGTACAGTCTCTTCGTCTCTTCGTCCACCCGGCACAGCGAGATGGCGAATCCCGCTGAGTCCTGGGTGGTCGCATACGAACCGAGCCAGGACCGGTGCACCCGGATGTCCCGTTCGGCCAGGATCTGAGAGGTCCGGCGATTGAGAATCGCCAACTCCATGACGGTCAGGGCGCCGGCATTGTTGATTAACACGCAGACTTCATCGTCTGACTCGTACGGAAGGTCGTCCAGGATGTGTTCCAGCATGAGGTCGACCGTCTCGTCGGCAGTAGGTACGGGTATGGTGCCGGTACCGGACTCCCCGTGCACTCCGACGCCGATAATCATTTCACCGTCGGGGATCTCCCCAATCGGCTGCCTGGTGACGGGGTGAGCGGAGCTCGTCAGGCTGGCGGACAGGGTCCGGGTGTTGTCACGCACCTGCTCTGCCATTGCCTTGCACTCTGAAAGTGTGGCGCCGGTTTCGGCGTAGGCGCCGAGGATCTTCCATACAAAGAACAGGCCGGCCGACCCCCGTCTTTCCTGTTCCCGGCCCCTGGGTGCCGAGCCGACGTCGTCCCAGAGCACGGCCATTTCGACGTTGTCGATTCCCTCATCGGCAGCCTCTTCGAGGGCCATTTCCGCGTTCAGCAAGTCACCGGCGTGATGGGAGACACAAATCAGGACGCCGGCGCCTCGATCGGCGGCTGTCACACCTTTGACCAGCTTGGACGGCCCGGGGGCGGTGAAGATGGGACCCGGCACGTTGACATCGAACAGGCCCGGCCCCACCCATCCGATCATGGCCGGCTCGTGCCCGGAGCCGTTGCCGATGACGAGGCCGACCTTGCCTTCAGCCTTTGGTTCGGTACGGACTATGAGCCCGTCATCGAGCCGGACGATGTCTGGATAGGCCGCCGCGTAACCCTCGAGCATCTCGGAAACAATGTCGGCCGGATCATTGATCAGCTTGGCGGTGCGCACGGCTATGCCCCACCGAGACGGTCACGGAGAAACGCGGCGGCTTCAGCAGCTTCGCCAATCGGGTCTGATACAAGTGGGCGCCAGGCGTGGGTCGAGCGCCCGGTCTCCACCGACGGATTGGGGAACGTCTCGACAACCAACCACCCGGAATAGTTGATGTCGTCGAGTGCCATGGCGATGGCGTTCCAGTCGATATGGCCTTTTCCCGGCATGGCACGGTTGCTGGCCGCGCACTGGAAGTGCCCGAGCCGCCCGCCCGCATCGCGGATTGCCGCGGCCAGATCGGTCTCCTCCATATTCATGTGAAACGTGTCGAGCTCGATTTTGACCGATGGATGCCCGATTTCGTCCAAGAAGGAGTTGGCCTGATCAACTGTGTTGATCATGTGCGACTCGAAACGGTTGAGGAGTTCCACACATAGGTCGACCCCGACTGCGTCTGCGGCCTTGGCAACCTCTTGCAGGGACTCAGCTGAGCGGTGGCGGTACGGCTCGAGGTCGTCGTCGGGGAAAACAAACCAGGGTGCGTAGGTGACGCCACCCAGGATGGGACTTTCGAGAGCCGCAGCCGTGTCCAGGCAACGCTTCAGGTACTCCACACCGGCCCGCCGCACGACCGGATCGGGGTGAGAAATGTCGGTCGCTTCGCTCAGCCCGGTGCTACATGCTATCGACAATCCGTGTTCTTCCGCCTCGCCGCGGAAGCCACTTACATCCTCGATGTTGTGTGGCATGAGCGATATCTCAACCGCGTCGTACCCACATTGACGGGCGAGATGAAAGTGGGCTGCCTGGTCGTCGGACCATCGGTCCATGAAGTAGAAGATCTCGATTCCGACCAGTCGGCCGGCCTGGGGTTCGTTCATGGACACACTTTATGACCGCGCGACCCGAAGAGGACGTGGACCATTCGGATTCGGGACTGGGCGAAGATCAAATCGGCCGGTACGAAACATTCGCGGTGCGAGTTGAGGGCGTCTTCCCATCCCGAATATTCAGAAACGACCCGGCTTTCCTGAGCCGGGATTTCCCTGCCTAACTCGTCTACTCGGTCGATGTATGCCGGAGTAAGGAACTGTGCGACGTCATCTAGTTCGGTTTGCAGCACATTCCGTCTTACAAGAGTGGCGACTGCCGTCTGCTCCGCTTGATGAGCGAGTCTCCGAATCTCGTCGCATCGGGAATCACCACTTGGCGAGGATTCCTGTTGATTCCACACAGAGCCGGCTACCGCGCCGGCCACCACCAACACAATCGCCGCAAACCATCCGAACCTTGCCCATGTGCCTGCATTGTGA
>JAUXJL010000113.1 GCA_030624805.1 Acidimicrobiia bacterium | reverse complement strand
GATCGGAAACACCAACGATGATTGGCACCCGTCCGTCGATGGCCTTGACGGCATGCTCGACCACTATCCGGGCATCGGTGTCGGTCATCCGGTTGGCTTCGCCCATCACTCCGAGCAGAGCGACCCCGTCGGCGCCGCAGTCGAGATAGAACTCCATGAGACGAGCCAGGTCGGCGTAGTCGACGGCTCCTGTCTCGTCCAACGGCGTGACCGAGATGGCTACAAACCCGCCGGCCGGCATGGTCATGGCGCCTCCATCCCGAGTTCCGCCTTGGCGGCGTCGACGGCCGCCAGGCACGGATCTACAACCGGGACGCCGATCGCCTCCTCCAACCTCGCCCGCATGTGGGTCATCCCGGTGCAGCCGAGTATGACGACATCAACCGCAGCAGACACGAGCTCAGTCCCCGCTCGTTGAGCTCTTCTGTAGGCGGCCTCGGTGTCGAGCTCGAGAACCCCGAGCCCGAGCGCGATGTCCGCGACGACCGAGTCCTCTACCTCGAGCTTCTGCCAGTAGCGGGCATGGCGGGGCAGCGAGTCATCAACACTGGAAATTACGCCGACCCGTTCTCCTAACTCCAGTGCTCTCTGCATCGCCGATTCGGCAATGCCAAACACAGGGATAGCGCTCTGGTCGCGTAGCTGGTCGAGTCCCGGGTCGGAGAAACACGCCACAACAACCGCGGCCGCGTCGTAGGCCCGAGCTGTATCGACCATCGGCCAGACAGCGGCAACGACATCCGCATCTGACTCGATCGCCTCGGGACCGCCCGGCGAAGTCACCACCTGCACCTTGTCGGAAGCAACCGCTTCGGCGATCTGGGCGGTGATTCGTTCCGAGCTGTTCGGGTTGATCACCAGAATCGGCGGCTGAGTGTCGATGAACACGCTTACGCACTCCTTGCAGAACCTCCGATCAGCCTGGTTCTCGGTGCCACAATTTGAGCAGATCATTCCGGCAACCAGACTACCGAAGGCGCCTGATCAGCACGCGAGCACCTCATTTGTTAGAACCATGAGCCGGGACAGTCTGGTCACAGAGGAGGGAGGCGAGTCATGACCTGGACAGCAGCAAACATCCCGAACCAAACCGGGCGGGTAGCAGTTGTCACCGGAGCCAACAGCGGCCTCGGTTTCGAGACTGCTCGCGAGCTGGCCCGCAAGGGCGCTCATGTGGTTATGGCGGCCCGCAACCTCGAGAAGGCGGCCGCCGCCGAAAGGAGTATTAGCGACGAGATACCGGGGGCCGTCCTCGAGGTCCGCCTGCTCGACCTTGGCTCGCTCGATTCGGTGAAGACATTTGCCAACGAACTGCTCGACGCCCACCGCCGCATCGACTTTCTCGTCAACAACGCCGGCGTGATGGCTACCCCGCCGGCCAAGACCGATGACGGGTTCGAGCTTCAGTTCGGCACCAACCACCTGGGGCATTTCGCTCTCACAGCTCAGCTCATGCCGGGGCTGGTTCGTTCCTCGACCGGCCGGGTTGTCACAGTGACGAGCGTCGCCCGGCATTCCAGGGGCAAGCTCAACGCCGAAGACCCTCACCTCACCGACGGGTATGGGCCGTGGCGAGCGTATGGGCAATCGAAACGTGCTAACTCTCATTTCGGGTTCGAGCTCGACCGCCGACTGAGTGCAGTGGGAGCATCGGTTGCGAGCCTCGTTGCCCACCCCGGGTTCTCTCATACCAACCTGCAATCTCACGGCCGGCGCTCCACCGGGCGCACCGGCCGGTCTCAGCAGTTCTTCCGGGACCTGGTGCGGAGGCTCGGCATGAGCGCAGCCGAGGGCGCCCTCCCCCAACTGCGTGCCGCCACCGACCCATCGGCCAAGGGCGGTGAGCTATACGCACCCCGCTGGGTCATCTCGGGCCCTCCAGTCCATCGGCCCGTGCTCCCGACATCGCGCCGCTCACATGATTTGAAGGCGTTGTGGGAGCTCTCCGAGCAAGAAACCGGCGTCACCTTTGACCTTCGGGCGGGGCAATGATTCCAACCGCGGAGGCGGCCCATCGATCACCCAGGGCGGACTAGACCTCCTCCCGGCCCAGGGGAATTGAGCCGTCCTGATCATGCAGATGGCGGTGGACGGCGAGTAGCTCATCCCAACGCGGCCTCGCATGCCGGTCCGCCACCTCGACGGCCACCAGATGCCGCGTTGTCGGACCGCCCGAAACATCGAACGCCGTAGCGGTCTGAATCGCGGCAGCCGCCGCGGCGTCGATGCGAGTGTGCTGTCGGATGTGGTCCTGCCAAGAATTGAGCACCATCACCTCGGTCATACGTTGTGGTTCGTCGGCGTTGCGATACAGCCGCCATCGATAGGCCCCTGTCCGGAGACGAACCAGGCGCAGGCCGTCCATCGCCTCGAGGAACTGGTCGAGATCATCGCGACGAATCACCCACGTGTTGACCACCATCACCGGCCCACCGCTCATCTCGAAATCGTGGGGCTCGAGGTCCCAATCCTGGGGCGCCTCGGTGGCAACCACCTCGCCCAGTGCCGGGACTCCGACCCGAGCGGTGAGCAACCCCAACCCGATCGTGCCGACAGAAAGCACAGCTACTGCCTCTGGGGCACCAATCACGTCACCAATGGCGCCGCCCACAATGGATCCAACCGGCAGGAGCCCAACAAACGCCAGGGTGTACAGCGACATAGCGCGTCCTCTGATCCAGCTCGGGGCGAGCAGCTGAACGGTTGCGTTGAGCGTCGCCAGCGTCCACACCCAGAATATGCCGGCAGCAAACATGGCCAGCCCCGTGAGTGGCGCCAGTCGGGACAGCCCGACGCCCAATCCGGCGATTCCAAAGCCGACGATCGACAACGGCACCATGAGCCGGCCAGACGAGTGTTGAACCTTCTGCCGCGTGAAGGCGGCAACAAGCGCACCGAGCCCCATAGCACCGAGCAGGAACCCGAACATGGTGGCTCCCCCACCCAGCCCATCCTCGGTCACGTTGGGAAGGAGTGACTGGACGACGGCGGTTGTGAGCGCGAACCCTGCAGCCACCGCCAGCAGCCGCCGAAACGGTGGCGTATAGCGGGCGAATCGGAGCCCGTGGGCGATGGCGTTTCGGATCGAATCCGGGACGTCGACCTGATATTCGGCGTGGCGCCACGAAAGTACCACCGCGACCACCCCGATAAACGAGACCCCGTTGATGAAGAATGCGAGATCGGGCCCGGCGGTTGCAACGATTAGTCCGCCGAGAGCCGGACCGACAGCCCGGGCGACGTTGAACGAGATCGAGTTGAGGGCAACTGCACTGGCAACGAGGCCCCGCGGCACGAGGTCTGGCACCATTGCCTGCCACGCCGGCAGGTTGAGCGCCAGACCGGTGCCGAGCACGAGCCCGAGGGTGAGCAGCAGGCCTGGTGTGATGCGGTCGTAGAAGGCCAGGACGGCCATACCCATCGCAGCCGAGCCCATCAGTAGCTGTGACACGATGAGGATGCGGCGCCGGTCGATCATGTCGGCCAGGGCACCGGCCGGCAGTGCCAGGAACAACAACGGCAACGTGGCAGAGGCCGCCATCAAGCCAACCCACAAGGACGAGTGTGTGAGCTCGAGCATGAGCCACCCGGCTGCGACCGCTTGCAGGAACGAGCCGACGTTCGAGACGACGGAGGCTATCCACAGCGAGCGGAAGCGAGAGTGGCGGAGCGGCGCAACAGAGGATGTCATCGACACCCAGCCTGGCAGATTCCCGGCGGCGCCCCGACCGGCCCCGCTTGTGTCAGGCTTCGGAGATCACCGGAACTCGTTCCATGGCGGCCGCTACCTTTTCGGTCGGGTACTCATAGTCGCTGAGCTCTCCTGCCAGATAGGCCTTGTATGACCGGAGGTCGAAGTGCCCGTGCCCGCATAGGGCCATGAGAATGGTCTTCTCCTCGCCCGACTCCCGGCAGCGCACCGCTTCCCGAATCGTCGCGGCGACGGCGTGCGTTGGCTCCGGCGCCGGGAGGATTCCTTCGGTGCGTGCGAATTTGACGGCCCCATCGAAACATTCCGATTGGTGGATGGCTTCTGCCTCGAGCATGCCGAGCTCGTATATGTGCGATACCAGCGGGGCCATACCGTGGTACCTGAGGCCCCCGGCGTGAATCGGATCGGGAATGAAGTCATGCCCCAGCGTGTGCATCTTGACGAGCGGAGTCAACCCGATGGTGTCGCCAAAGTCATACCGGTATTCGCCCTTTGTGAGCGACGGGCAGGAAGCCGGCTCCACACAGCGAATGGTGGGGTTGATCTTGCCGGCCAGCTTTTCTCGAAGGAACGGGAAAGAGAGCCCACCGAAGTTGGACCCACCGCCGGTACACCCAATCAGCAGGTCGGGCATCTCCCCCACCTTCTCCATCTGCTTGAGGGCCTCTTCCCCGATAACCGTCTGGTGCATGAGCACGTGGTTGAGCACCGAGCCGAGCGCATACTTCGTGTCGGGGTCGGGAGCAGCCTGCATTACTGCCTCGGAGATAGCGATACCGAGGCTCCCCGGCGAGTCCGGGTCGAGGGCAAGGATCTGCCGGCCGGCCTCGGTGACCTCCGAAGGGCTGGGGTGCACGGTTGCCCCCCATACCTCCATCATCGTCTTGCGATCTGGCTTCTGGTCGTAAGAAGCCCGGACCTGCCAGACCTCGCACTCGAGGCCGAACTGGGCACAGGCGAAGGCCAGGGCTGATCCCCATTGGCCGGCTCCTGTTTCGGTAGTGAGCTTTTTGACGCCCTGTTTGGCGTTGTAGTAGGCCTGGGGCACCGATGTGTTCGGTTTGTGGGAGCCGGCCGGGCTCACCCCCTCGTACTTGTAGAAGATCTTGGCGGGGGTGTCGAGCAGCTTCTCGAGTCGCCGCGCCCGGAACATGGGCGTTGGACGCCACAGCCGATAGACATCGAGCACTTCGCCGGGGATGTCGATGTACCGCTCCTGGCTGACTTCCTGTCCGATGAGATCCATAGGAAAGAGAGGGGCAAGGTCGTCCGGGCCGATCGGCTCATGGGTCCCGGGGTGGAGCGGAGGCGGTGGAGGGGATGGAAGATCCGGGATGATGTTGTACCACTGGGTCGGAATATCCGACTCGTCCAGCATGATCTTGGTGTACTCAGTCATCGCGCCTCCTGCTCGAATGTCAGCCGAGGGTACCGGGCATATCGGTGCCGTGCACGGCCGTTGGCGAACTGGCAGGGTCGGACGACAACTCCCGACGACCGGGGGGTGCCAACGTATGCAGTGGGCTCAGATCACCTGACCGGAGAACTTCAGTGTTTGATTGTCCTGCGGTCTCAGGGTGGCTCGGGAAATTGTCGACATGACCTGGCTCCGAGCCTGATTGGAACAGGTTGTGGGTGGGCTCAGCGCCCGACTGACCTAGAAAGTTCCGATCTTGCTAGGTTCGGCCTACGACGCGATTCGTTCGCGACCGGCAACTCAAGCAAGGGTAAACGATGAAGAAAAAATTTGCGGTGAAGCCGAAGGTGTCATACTTGACACTCTTTCTGGTAATTGCCTTGCTGGGGGCAGCCTGTGGAGGGGACGATGGGGCCTCCCCCGATGCGACCACGACATCCACAGCTCCGACTGCCACCACCTCACCGCCGGCCGCTACCACAACAATCTCACTCACTCAGGACTCCACCACCACAACACCACCGGCAGCATCGCCGGCAGCCAGGTTCGTGCTGTTCAGTATCAGTCTCGGAGACCTGAGCCAAGTCATCGTCCAGAACATTGGTGACGGTTCGGGTTCGCTGGCCGGTTATTGGCTCTGTCAGCGGCCTGCCTATTACGAGTTCCCCGATGTCGAACTGCAGCCGGGGGACCTGGCCGCGGTCGCGGTGACCGGCCGTGATGATATTTTTGGCCCCCCTTCATTTGCGATCGCGATCGAAGGTGTCGCCGCAATAGGCCGGCTCGACCCGGCCGGCGGTGAAGTAGGTCTCTATCTAGGGCGTGATTTCGGCAATCCCGACGCCATCGTCAGCTACGTCGAATGGGGCAGCAGCGGTCACGGTCGAAGCGGGACGGCTGTGGGTGCCCAGATATGGCCGGACGGAGGTTTTGTTGTGACCTCTGAGGAAACCGGAGCGATTTCGGCGACTGTGCTGCCGCCAACAGACCCGGAGCACTGGTCAGACGGCAGCTAGTGGTCTGTCGCCGAGAGGTGTCCCGTCACCAGAAGTCGGCGGGCGGCGGGCCGATCGCCGCCCCCCGGCTGCCCGCTAGTTCGGTGCCGGCAAGGATTGGCCGGTCTCCAAAACGCTCTTGAGCCCCGACACGATGTACGGGAATCCACTCGTGAAGTCGGCGTAGATCTTGGAGTCGGTGGTTATGTCGTACATCTCAACCGTCAGCTTGGACGCACCGTTTGCGTCTTCTACCAGCCATACCTCGCGGACCGCCCCTTCCGCCTCGAGCTCGGGATCCCAGCGAGGGGTGAAGGTGTGCTCGAGCCGGTGCGGCGGGTCGATGGCGATAATGTCCCCGTCCGCCAAAACCGAACCGTCGGGACCCAGGTAGCGGAACGGACTCCCCTCGGCCCAGTCGGACTCGACCCGGGTGCCGTAAAAATAGCGGACGGTGTAGTCGCCGTCGGTCAACGCCTTCCATACTTCTTTGGGCTCGGCGGCGATATACGCCTGATACACGTAGACGGGTTTAGACATGGGCTCTCCTTCTGCGAACTGGGCCACCAGGTCGGCGATGGCCCCAACCCGCGGCTCGGTGTACTTACTGATCCAGCGGTCGTGTACCAACCGGATTGGGACGCGGTTCAGGTAGTGGAGCTTGCT
>JAUXJL010000132.1 GCA_030624805.1 Acidimicrobiia bacterium | reverse complement strand
TAGCGGTCACCAGTATCCGGATCTGTCCGAGGTGTATATTCCATCGCCCTCCGATCTACTGTCAGCCTACGCAGTCAGCTCCGGCCAAGAATATTGCGAGCTACGAAACCGAGGTTGGCCGGCCGCTCCGCCAGCCGCCGGACATACCACGGGTACCACTCTTCGCCGTACGAAATGAGGGTGCGGAGCTGATACCCATCCGTGGCGTACCGGTATTGGTCGGCCATCCGGATGCCGTACAACATCTGAACCTCATATTGGTCGGGTGCAACGCCGATGGCCCGGCCGGCTGCTGCCAAACGGTCGAGCAGGGGCACGTCGTGTGAGGCCAGGGCGACTCTCACCCCATCGGCGGTGGCCGCCAATAGGTCGGCGCCGAGCCGGAAGAATGCCTCGTCGATATCGGCCCGTTTGGTGACCGCCACCGACGATGGCTCCTTGTAGGCACCCTTCACGAGTCGAATACCGGGCCGAAATGGAACGAGCGCCTCAATGTCGCCTGCGGTCCGATGTAGATAGGCTTGCAGGCAGATACCAACCGGGTGGTGATCGGCTTTCACGCGGGTGTAGACGTCGAGAGTGCGCTCGACATATTCACTCGACTCCATGTCGACCCACAGCCACGTGCCGAGTTCCTCGGCCCTGGCGGCCAACGCCGCCAATCCCCGAACTGCTCGATCGGGATCGAAATCCAGTCCGAGCTGGGTGAGTTTCACCGAAATCTGAGCGTCGAGCCCGGCCGCCGCAATCGTGTCGTGAGCGGCCAGGTAGTCGCTGATCACGTCGTCGACCTGTTCGCTGGACGACGTGTTCTCGCCCAATTTGGTGATCGTTGTTGTGAGGCCGTTGCTAGCCAGAGTTGTTGCCGCTTCCAGGGCGTCGGCAAGGCTTTCACCAGGCATGAACTGACGGAGCGCCCGCTTGACGAAGCGCCATCGCGGCACGTGGCTCTTGAGTGTCTCGTTTTCAGCAGCCCACAACAAGCCATCGCGCATGAGGCCCATGCCCGCGAACTTAGCAGTGCTGGGCTGGCCACTCGTGTTGGTGGCGTGCCGGCGGTCGAGAGCCCTAACTGACAGAATGGGACCCAGGACCAGCACCCACCGGATGTCCGTAGGCGGTGCAGACGGCCGCGCCTCGGGCGTCCTGAACGTAGCAGGGCCTCACACCCGGAAGAGCACGAGACAGCGCCCGAGCTGAGTCAGAAAATTCGTATGACGGCAACTACCCCGGCGTGGTCTGAAGGCCACAACGGCGCAATCGCCTGGAAGGGCTCGTCACCAACCACCTGAGCCGAGCGTGCCCAGGCAAACCCTTTGACGAGCACGAGGTCGATTCTCGTGATCAACTCTGAAGTCTCATTGGAGAGCGTGCTGTTCTGACAGCAGGTCAGCCCAGGATCGTGGCGGTTGCGACGCCATACGTCACGGAAGCGCCAACGAGTCAACATCTTGTAGGTGGCAGTTGTCGTTCCATCAGCCGCCGAGTTGAAATCACCAACGGCCATGACCAGGCCATGCTTTCTGGCCGGGCCAGCCAGGAACTCGGCTGCCTGCTTTTCTTGCACGTCGGGAAAAGTTTCGGTCTCGAGATGCGTATTAACGAACCTAAACCTCCTGCCTTTGAATACCCCGTCGACGAGCGCCCAACCGCGATCGAACGAGAGCGGGCCGACCGGCGTGGCAAGCACCTGCTGGGCCGTGTAGCGCCCAGACGCCGAGTCCTTGATCTCTAGTTGCTCGGTGGCGTCGTTCTTGAGGATTACATCGCGGTCCTGGAACCGGACCTCGGTGCCGTCGCCGAGCGGAACAGGCCCGATGTCGGCGTTGTCGGAGACTGCCACCACAGAGTAGGTAAGGCCGCGGCCGGCCAGCTGGGCTTGCAGGATCTCCAGAAAATCGACACGGGCAACCGGAGATCCACCGGCTGTGACGGTCCAGATGGCGACCTCCTGCAGCCCGATCAGGTCTGGTCCCGCGGCCAGGATCTCGTCGGCAATGGCGCCGGAGCGAGTTACATAGTCTGTTGCTGCGAATTCGGCGAAGATCCCGTTGAGGGCAGCTACGAATTCTTCCGGTGTGGTTGCTGTAACCGCCGGGGTGAGGTCGGCGCCGAGGTAGAGATTCTGGCTCATAACAGTCAACTCGCGCTTCACCTTGAAGAAATGGGAGGCCTCCGCCCGGCTGGGCGCCAGCAGGGCGAACAAGGTCACCAGGGCAACGATCACCGTGATGAGTCTCTGCCGCGTGATCATGGAAATCACTGGGTTCTCCTCAGTCGAGCCGGCAGACGGTCCAGCCTCGGACGCGGAGTGTAGGCACGAGGCTCACTCACTGTGAGCACGAAAGGGCTAGTGCGCGACCCATTCCCTGCCGGATTGATGGGTCAACTGTGGCTCGGGTTGGCGGCCTCCGGGTCGATGCCGTACCGGACGATGGCTTCCTTCACTACCGCGGGATCAAGCCTTCCGATCTCAACCAGCCCCGACAGCACGGCCACAACCACGTGACCGACATCCACCTCAAAGAATCGACGCAACGCCTCACGGGTATCCGACCGTCCGAAGCCATCGGTGCCGAGCGTGATGAAGGTCCCGGGAACCCATCTGGCAACCTGGTCGGGAACCATCTTCATGTAGTCCGTCACCGCCACAATCGGCCCGTTGACATGTTCGAGCGTGGCTGTGACAAACGGCACGCGGCGCGAGTCGCCGGGATGAAGTCGATTCCACCGCTCCACCTCGAGTGCCTCCTCGCGCAACAGCTTGTAGCTGGTGGCGCTGAACAACTCGGCGCCGACGCCGTAATGCTCCTCGAGTTCTTCTTGGGCGGCCCGGGCGGCGCGGTGGGCCGACCCGCTGAAGACAATCGCCGACGAGTGGGTTGTTCCTGCGGGCGCCTCCGAGAAGCGATACAGCCCACCTCGGATGCCATCGTCCACTCCTTCTGGTTTGGGTGGCTGAACATCGTTCTCGTTGTAGAGCGTGAGGTAGTAGAAGATGTCCTCGCCTGCTTGATACATTCGCCAGATGCCCTCCTCGATGATGGAGCCAACCTCGTAGGCAAAGGCAGGGTCATAGGCCTGACATACCGGCACCGTTGAGGCCAATACCAGGCTGTGTCCGTCCTGGTGCTGAAGCCCCTCGCCGGCCAGCGTCGTCCGACCGGCGGTGGCACCGAGCAGGAAACCCCGCGCTCTCGCATCGGCAGCAGACCAGATGAGATCGCCGACCCGCTGGAACCCGAACATCGAATAAAAGATGAAGAACGGAGACATCGGCACGCCCCGGGTGTAGTAGCTGGTGGCTGCCGCGATCCAGCTGGCCAGGGCTCCAGCCTCAGTGATACCTTCCTCGAGGATCTGGCCGTCGCTCGCCTCCCGGTAAGACAGGAGCAGCTTGGCGTCTACCGGTTCGTATAGCTGCCCCTGCGATGCATAGATCCCTAGCTCCTTGAATAGAGCGTCCCAGCCGAATGTCCGACCTTCGTCTGGAATAATTGGCACGACCCGGGGCCCGAACCCTTCATCGCGGGCCAGGCCTCGCAAGAGCCGGGTGAAGGCCATCGTGGTGGAGGCCTCCTGGTCCCCGGAGCCGGCTGCGACCTCCTCGAAGGGAGCCGGGCCCGGCAACTCGATAGGGACCCGGGTGGCCGTCGTTCGGCTTGGGACCGGGCCGGCCAAAGCAGCTTGCCGCTCCTTCAAGTACTGGAACTCGGGCGAATCCACCGGGGGCCGATAGTACGGGGCATCGTCGGCCTCCAGTGCCTCATCACTGATCTCGTTGTGCAGATGCAGCGTGTCGCGCAGGTCGAGCACCTGCTCCTTGCTGAGCTTCTTGATCTGGTGGGTGGCGTTGCGGCCTTCCACGTCTTCTCCGAGGGTCCACCCTTTGATGGTTTTGGCGAGGATCACCGTCGGAGCGCCAACGTGTTCGGTAGCCGCCTTATAGGCGGTGTAGATCTTGCGATGGTCGAGACCACCACGTCGGAGCTGCCAAATCTCGTCGTCCGACATATCTTCGACCATCGACCGCAGCCCCGGGTCGGGGCCAAAAAAGTGCTCCCGGATATAGGCCCCGCTCTCGGCCTTATAGCGCTGATACTCGCCATCCACCGATTGGTTCATCCTTTCGACCAGGAGGCCCTCGGTATCCCTGGCCAGCAGCGCGTCCCAGCCTGCGCCCCATATGACCTTGATGACGTTCCACCCCGCTCCCCGAAAGAGGGCCTCCAACTCCTGAATAATCTTCCCGTTGCCCCGCACCGGGCCGTCGAGCCTCTGCAGATTGCAGTTAATGACCCACGTCAGGTTGTCAAGGTGCTCGCGGCCGGCGAGGGAAATCGACCCGAGGGTTTCGGGCTCGTCGGTCTCGCCGTCGCCGATGAAACACCAGATTCGGGATCTGGCGGTATCGTCGATTGCCCGATGCTCCAGGTACTTGTTGAATCGGGCTTGATAGATCGAGTTGATAGGCCCAAGACCCATCGACACCGTCGGATATTCCCAAAACTCGGGCATGAGTCGGGGGTGTGGGTAGCTGGAGATCCCGCCGTCGAGCTCCCGGCGGAACCCATCGAGATCGAGCTCCTGTAAGCGTCGTTCAACGAAAGCCCGGGCATAGATGCCCGGCGAAGCGTGGCCCTGGAAATAGATCGCGTCGCCGGGATCACCCTCGGCTTTACCACGGAAAAAGTGGTTGAAACCAACTTCGTACAGCAGGGCCGACGAGGCATAGGTCGACAAATGGCCACCGATCGCATCGGCGTGATGGTTGGCGTTGATGACCATGACGGCGGCATTCCAGCGAATGAACCGCCGGATGCGCTTTTCGAGCCCTTCGTCACCCGGATAGGCCGCATCGGCTTCGGCGGGGATCGTGTTTATGTAGGGCGTGGAAACCGTGCCCGGTACGCCTACCCGGTTGTGGTAAGCGTGTTCGAGCAGTTTGGCCATGAGGAATCTGGCTCGAGGACGGCCCTCAACCTCGATAACGTCGTCGAGGGCCTCAACCCACTCACCAGTTTCGACCGGGTCGGGATCAGGCAAACTGTGGGTATATCCGTCGCCAATGACCACCGAGTCCACCTTTCGCTCGGCTCAAGAGACTACCGGAGGGGCCGGCGCAAGACCCGCGGGAGGCACTATTTCGCCGGCGGGCGGTAGCGTCCGCTGAGAACAGGAGTCGCAAATGGATTTAGGACCAGTCGGGGTGTAGAGCGGCCGACTCCAGCGGCGCCCTACCGCCCAGGCTCTCGACATCGTTGGTGAATGGGAGCACCTGGGATACGGGGCGGTGTGGGTACCCGAGTCACCCGGCGGCAAGGACGACCTGACGTTCTCAGCCGTACTGCTGGGCGGCTCGCCAACCATTCCGGTCGCCACTGGGATTGCCATCCTATGGGTCCGCGACCCGGTAGCAATGATGAACGCGTCTCGAACGCTGGCGGATGCGTTCCCGGGGCGGTTTCTCCTCGGGATGGGCGTCAGCCATAAGAGCACGGCCGTGCTGCGGGGCCACGAGTACGAAAAACCTCTCGCAGCGACCCGGGCATACCTCAATGCCATGGACGCCGCCCCGTTCGATGGCCATCCACCCGCCGAAACGCCCATGAGAGTGGTCGCCGCTCTTGGACCACGTATGACTGCCCTCGCCGGTGAACTGGCCGACGGCATCCACCCGTTCCTATCTACGCCCGAGCACACCGCGGCGGCGAGGGAGATTATCGGATCGGACAAGCTCATCGCAGTAGAGCAGGGCATCATCCTCGCCTCTGATTCTGAGCAGGCGCGGGCAGCCGCCCGTGCCAACCTGGGGCGCTTCTTGAGGTGGCCCAACTACCGGAATCATTTCCTACGACTCGGCTTCGGAGAGCAAGACTTCGAGAACGGCGGGAGCAACCGAATCGTGGATGCTATCTACGCCTGGGGGGACGTCGATGCCATCGCCGCCCGAATCGCCGAGCACCAGGCGGCCGGGGCCGACCACGTTTGCCTTCAGGTCATCGCCGGCGGCGTTGACGAGCAGGCTGCACTTCGGGAGTTGGCCCCGGCCTGGTTCGCCGGTTGAAGCTCACCGCCCGGCGACGGCGCGCCCGGCCAGATAGCCGAGGCCGAGGGCGCTCAGCAACCCGTTGCCGGACATATCGCCCTCGGCCCCGTGACCGGAGATGCCGGCGGCCGCTCC
>JAUXJL010000202.1 GCA_030624805.1 Acidimicrobiia bacterium | reverse complement strand
GTCACCGATTGGGTGCCGGCAATGATGTCGGCCCGCAATTGCTCGACCTCTGCCCTCGTCTCGGCCGAGACGAAGCTGTCGAAGTCATGGAAATCCGACAGGCCAACGCCGTCCTTGGACAAGAAACCTACCGTGTTCCCCGGGGTGAACGAGTCCGACGCCGTCTGAAGAATGGAGTCGGCCACGGTGAGCGTCAGCGCCTTTTCAACCGACGTAAGCCAGAGATCGGCGAACTCGGGAGCAGACACGAACGCGTCAGTGTCGACGCCGATCATGGCACCGAAGATGTCGCCGCTGGCGCCCATCCCGATGTCCTCCATAGCGGCCCCTGCACCGAGGTTGATCTGCCCGCCGACGGGCATGATTATGTCGGCGCCCTCATCGAGAAGACTCTGGGCAGTAGCTCGGGCGATGTCAAGGTCGGTGAAGTTCCCGGTGAACAAACCAGTGTCCGGGTTGGCCGGGTCCCAACCAAGCACTTGCACGTCGTCACCCTTCACATCGTTCCAATGCTGGACGCCCCAGAAGAGGCCGTCCATGAAGATGGACACGGTGGGAAAGTTGGCGCCGCCGAAGGTTCCAATTATGCCGGACTCCGTAACGGACGCCGCCACGTAGCCGGCCAGGAAGGCGGCCTCGTCGGTTTGATAGGTGAGCTCGATCACGTTGTCGTATGTGACATCGGTGATTGGATCGGTCGAAAAGTCGAAAAAGTCGACGTCGACGATGGTCCAGTTTATGTCTGGGTTGGATGGTGCATTCGCCTGGGTGACCGCGTCGAGCGCAAACCCGACCGTCACAATGTGCTCACAGCCCTGGCTGATCATTTGATCGATATTGGGCTGCCAGTCCGCTTCCACGTCCGATTCCAGGAAGAAGGAATCAGGTTCGGCCGTGGCATATCCGGCATCGATTGCATCCAACACACCCTGCCAAGAGGAGGCGTTGAAGCTCTTGTCGTCGACACCCGCCAGGTCGGTCACCAGACAGGTCTTAACCGGCGTGAAGTCGAGCGGCTCGACCGTGGTCGTGGTCTCTCCCGAGGGCGCCGTCGTGGTCGTAGCGGCCGGAGCGGTGGTCGTTGTAGTTTCCGCAGTGGTGGCGGTCGTCGTATCGGCGCCATCGTCGCTGTCGCCGCAGGCCGCCGCAACCAGCGACAGAACGGCAAAAAGCACTAGAAATCTCTTGATAAGTCTCATGGGGTTTGACTCCTCCTAAGTAAGTCATTCAAAAGGAGGCAACACTGCCTCCGCGGAGGGATTCTAACTACTCGGGGGGTATCGGTGTCCAGTCGGGTTGGACTGGCAACCACGGCGGGTGAGACTCGGCTGTTGGTGATCAGCCCGGGAGCGTGTCACCGGTCAGAAAGAACCAATTGAGAAATCGCAAAAACGGCGGTTGCGTCCCCTACCCGGCAGTTTCATGAAAACGTGGGCGGCTGGTGATTGGTGACCGGCGACCGCGCATCGGGGCCGCTCAGCCCTCGCTATCCGCCAATTCGACGGGCGGAGCATTTGGCGTGTCGACACCGCCGAAGGAGAGAACCTCGGGATCCTCTGGATCGACATCCACCAGCACGGTCGACCCGGGTGCGAACTCATTGAACAGGATCTTCTCGGAAAGGGAATCTTCGAGCATACGCTGAATCGACCGACGTAATGGTCGGGCCCCCAGCTGCGGGTCGTAACCCTTCTTGGCCAGCAGCTCCTTAGCCGGCTCCGTCAACACAATCTCGAGGCCCTGGGAGGCAAGCTGCTCGTGGATCCGGATGATGAACAGATCGACGATCTGTTTTACCTCGTCCATGGTCAGCTCGTGGAAGGCGATGACCTCGTCTATCCGGTTGAGGAACTCAGGCCGGAAATGCTTCTTGAGGGCGTCGTTGACCTTCTCCTTGATCCGCTCGTAGCTGATTTCGTCGTCATCGAGGCCGAAACCGATGCTCTGGCGACGGAGATCGGCCGTGCCGAGGTTGGAGGTCATGATGATGACCGTATTCTTGAAGTCGACGGTGCGACCCTGCGCGTCGGTGAGACGCCCGTCCTCGAGAATCTGCAGGAGCGTGTTGAAAACGTCCGGGTGTGCCTTCTCGACCTCATCGAAGAGCACCACAGAGAACGGCTTGCGCCGAACGGCCTCGGTGAGCTGACCACCCTCGTCGTATCCGACGTATCCCGGCGGGGAACCAACCAGACGGCTGACCGTGTGCTTTTCCATGTACTCGGACATATCGATCTGAATGAGGGCGTCCTCGTCCCCGAACAAGAACTCGGCCAAGGCCTTGGCGGTCTCGGTCTTTCCGACCCCGGATGGGCCGAGAAAGATGAACGAGCCGGCCGGCCGCTTTGGGTCTTTCAGACCCGAACGGGTACGCCGAATGGCGCGGCTCACAGCCGAGATTGCGTCCTGCTGGCCGATGATGCGGTTGTGGAGCTCTTCCTCCATGCGCAGCAGCTTCTGGGTCTCTTCTTCCGTCAGGCTCTGCACCGGAATGCCCGTCCATTGCGCCAGCACCTCGGCTATCTGCTCTTCGTCGATGGTGACATCGAACAAGGCGCCGGCCTCGATGTATTCGGTCTCTCTGGAGGATCGCTCGTCGAGCAACGTCCGCTCCTGATCACGCAGCTGAGCAGCCCGCTCAAACTGCTGAGACTGGGCGGCCTCGAGCTTCTGGGTGCGGACTTCGGATAGTTTGCCTTCGAGCTCTTCGAGCTCCGGGCCGAGCGCCTTCCTCTTGAGACGCATGCGACTGCCTGCCTCGTCGATGAGGTCGATGGCCTTGTCCGGCAGGAATCGATCGGAGATGTAACGGTCGGCCAGGTTGGCCGCGGACACGAGCGAGCCGTCGGTGAACGTGACCTGGTGGTGGATCTCGTATCGGTCGCGTAGGCCCTTGAGGATGAGAATCGTTTCGGCTACCGACGGTTCATCCACCTGCACCGGCTGAAACCGGCGCTCGAGTGCTGAATCCTTCTCCAGGAACGTGCGGTACTCCTCGAGCGTGTTTGCCCCGATGGTCTGGAGCTCGCCACGGGCCAGCATCGGCTTGAGGATGCTGGCGGCGTCAATCGCCCCCTCGGCTGCTCCGGCGCCGACGAGCGTGTGGATCTCGTCGATGAACAGAATGATGTCACCGCGAGTGCGGATCTCCTTCAGCACCTTCTTGAGACGCTCTTCGAAGTCGCCCCGGTAGCGGGATCCTGCAACGAGAGCCCCGAGGTCGAGCGTGTAGAGCTGTTTTCCGGTAAGCGTGTCTGGCACGTCGCCGGCCACGATCTGGAGTGCCAATCCTTCCACGATGGCGGTCTTGCCGACGCCGGGCTCGCCGATGAGCACCGGGTTGTTCTTGGTGCGACGGCTCAGCACCTGCATCACCCGTTGGATTTCGTTGCTCCGTCCGATAACGGGATCAAGCTTTGTTTCTCGGGCTAGCTGAGTGAGGTTACGACCGAACTGGTCGAGCACCGCCGAGCCGGTGCCGGAAGATTCACCACCGCCTCGCTGCTGGCCACGGCCTTGCGGCGCACCACCGCTTGGCTGATCTTCTTGCTGGACACCGGAGAGGAGCTGAATGACGGTTTGGCGGACCTTGTGGAGGTCGGCGCCGAGCTTCTGAAGCACCTGGGCAGCAACACCTTCACCTTCGCGAATGAGACCGAGCAGGATGTGCTCGGTGCCGATGTAGTTATGGCCAAGCTGAAGAGCCTCACGCAGCGAGAGCTCTAGGACTTTCTTCGCCCGCGGTGTAAACGGGATGTGGCCACTGGGTGCTTGTGAGCCCTGGCCGATGATGTCGACGACCTGCTGGCGCACCGAGTCGAGCCCAATGCCCATAGTCTCGAGTGCCCGGGCGGCAACACCTTCACCCTCGTGAATGAGCCCGAGGAGGATGTGCTCAGTCCCGATGTAATTGTGGTTGAGGAGGCGTGCCTCTTCTTGGGCCAGGACTACGACCCTACGAGCCCGCTCGGTGAATCGCTCGAACACCTTTCTCTTCCTCCTATCAAGTCGGCGAGCCTCCTGGCACGCCGTTCGCGGAGTATACCGCCGGCCCTGTTCTAGCTCCTAGGGCCAAACTTCCGGCTCATTTAGAGTTCGTCGGCCTTTTGGGGCCTTCGCTTTAACAAGCCGGGAAAGTGGTAACGCCCAACCTATGTCGTGTGTTCCCTTCAGGAAGCTCGATTTTCGCGCACCACTCCCACTCTCGTTGGCATTGTTCTTCTTCCTCCACGTTGAGCCTCAATCCGCCGTTCGGTCGTACTGCTCCTCTGAGCCCTATCCCCGACGATTCCAACTAAGTGATCCGTCACGAAACGAGTGAAGGCGACTCTGTTTTTTCCCTTCCCCTCGAGGTGACTTGCTTCGCGACTGGTACGACGCTCGATGGATCCCTTGGCCGGGATCCGGCCGATTCCCTTCCCCGCCCTCGAGGGTGGCCGGGCTACGCCCGGCTTGGGAGTTTGCTTCGCAAACTCCAGGCCTCAATCAGTCTCCCCTTCGGGGAGGAGGTACCGCTCGCCGCACCGGAGCGAAGGTGGGAGTAGGGGGGCACCGATCCAAACCTCGCGGTCGTCATGGGCACCAACCCTTGACAAAGGACGAGGGAACAGTCAGTCCCCCCCCTT
>JAUXJL010000097.1 GCA_030624805.1 Acidimicrobiia bacterium | reverse complement strand
GGGGTCGTGAGAGCCAAAGCTCCAGACGTTGCCCTCGGGATCCTGAGCGATGTAATTGCTGCCGCCGTAGTCCTGTCGGGCGGGTTCTATGAGAATCTCGGCTCCGGCGGCTCGGGCCTGGGCGGCATGGGCCTCAACATCGGGAACGACTACGTACACGCTGGCGCAGGACTGGGAATCTATGAGCCGTCCATACTCGTCGTCGCGGTGGCTGCCGAGCATGATCATGCCGGCACCCAGCACAAGCTGAGCGTGGTCGATGGCGTCACCTTCGCCTTCAACCACCATCCGGGCTTGGAACCCGAAGGCGGCGACGAGAAAATCGATCGCGGCCCGGGCGTTGCGATATCGGAGGGTGGGAATCACCGACGACGACATAGCATCGCTGGCTCTTGAGGTCAGGGTATCCGCCTAACTCTTGAGCTTGTTGCGCATGCGTTCCATAGCTTCGGCTGTGGCCGTTTGGCTTGCCATGGCGCTGGTCAGAACCGACTCGGCTTCTTCAAGCGTCGTTTTGGCCTGCTTTTCAGCTTTTTCGAGGATGGAAGCTGCCCGTTGTTGTACATCAGCGAGCTGGGCTTCCTTGCTCTCGATGGCCTCGAGTCGCTGGTTGAATTCGGTGCGGAGCGTCTCCATCTCCGACATCTGTTTGGCGGCTTCGGCGCGGTCCTCCGCAGAGTTGCGGCGGTCCTCTTTGGCCGCTGCCAGCTGCTTGGCTGCGTCCCGGTGCATGTCCTCAGCCTTGGTGGAGGCCTGGTCGGATTTCTCCTGGGCTTCCTGGAGCAAGGCGGTCGCTTTCTCACGCATGCTGGTCGCCTCACTGCGAGACTCTTTCATAACCTTGGCAGCGTCGGTGCGGATCGCTTCGACCTCCAATTTTGCCTTGGCCTTATCTTCACGAGTTTGCTTGAGGATCTGCTGAGCAGTCTTCTCGTCCGCATGGGCTTTTTGGACGGTCGTCTCAGCCGCTTCGAGCTGAGACCGCGCCTGCTGCTTCAGGGCGGCGCCCTTTTCCATCTCGGTTTCGGCCGCGGCCTCGCGCTTTTCGAGCTCGGCTAGGAAGCTGGCGACCTCAGACCGTTGGCGATCGGCATCGGCCTTGGCGGCCGACCGAATCGACTTGGCTTCAGCGCGCACCTTGTTTTCAGCTGCTTGAAGCTTTTCGATGACTTCTTGGGCCGACAACCTCTGGGCGCGTGCCTCAGCAAGCAGCTTTCGGGATCGCCCGTCGGCTTCGGCGTTGACTTTTCCGGCCTCTTCCTTGGCTGTGCTCAGTTCGGCCTCAGCTTGCGTGTGCAGTTCCTGTGCCGACTTCCGCATCCGTTCGACTTCGTCCTGGGCGGAGGTGAGAATCTGATTGGTCTTCTGACGGAGGCTGTCCGCCCGGTTCTCCGCAGATTGCAGAACCTCGGCCGCTTCTTCTCGTTTGGTCTTGGCGCCGGTCTCGGCGGTGGTCAGTTCATCCTGCGCTCGCTGGCGCAGCGCGGCGCCTTCATCCCGGACTCGCATCAGCTCCTGCTTAGCGGTGCTCACAGCTGAGGACGCTTCTTTTTGTTGGGCGCGGACCGACCGCATGAGGTCTTCTGCTTCCTTGGCGGCAGTCGCCTGCTGTTTCTCAGCTGTCTGCAACAGCTGGGCGGTCTTGCCCTCTGTTGTCTTGGCTTTCTCGAACTCATCGCGAGCTGAGGCGAGGACAGTTGAGGCCTCCTTGCGTTGCTGTTCCGAGTCGTGCTTGGCAGCGGCTAGTTCTTGGGCGCCTTGTTCGCTCAGCCGCTTTGCCTCCGCCTGCCCCTCAGCCAGCGCAGCTTTAGCCCGAGCCCGGATCTCGTCGGCGTCGGCCCGAGCTTTAGTGAGTTTGTCCTTGGCTCGAGTATCCGTCTGAGCGAGGTCGGCCTCCTTTTTGCGAAGAACGTCCATCTGCTTGGCTGCATCTGCCCGGATCTCGTCGGCTTCGGTTTGGGCTGAAGACAGTAGGTCCAGGGTCTCCTTTTGGAGGCGGGCTGCGCTTTCCTGGGCGTCGGCCAGGGTTTTGTCGGCAGTCTGATTCTTCGTCGAGGCGGCGGCCAAGAGTTGGGTGACTTCCTCACGCTCCTTGGCGGCTGCCTGACCCCCCTTGTGCGTGCTCTTGGCAGCCTTTTTCTTGGCCTCTTCGAGAACCAGAGTGGCCTCGTTGCGAGTCTCGAGGGCTGAATCCCGGGCGGTAGTCAACGCGTCGTTGGCTTCGGCGAGGGCCGTCTTGGCCTGGCCCCTGGCGTCTGCCAGCACCTTCTCGGCATCAGACCTGGCAGCCTCAGCTTCGGTCTTGGCCTCGGTAACGATCGTCTCGGCGTTCGCGTCGGCGTCGCCGAGGGCGTCCTGGCGGCGGCGAGCTTCCTCCAGGAAGCGGCGGGCTTTGCCGAGCAGACTCTCCGTCTCTACTTTGGTTGTCGCTGCGATCTCCTGCGAGGCCTTCAACGACTTGGCCCGCTCTCGCTCGGCTTGCTTGAGTGCCTCTTGCGCGGCAGACCGCACGGCTGTCGATTTCGTCCGGGCCTCGGCGAGGATGTCGGTGGCCTCTTGTTCGGCAGTCGTGACCTTCTCAGCGAGCACCTCGCCGGCGGACAGTTTGGCGCTGGCGAGAGCGGTGAGGCTCGAATATTTTTCAGCGGAAGCATCACGGAGCTGAGCGACCTCCATTTGAATCTTCTTGGCTTCTTTCTCGGCCTCGAGAAGCACCGAGGTAGCTGACTTTTCAGCGTCGAGCACCATTTGACGAGCCCGGCGTGAGGCTTCGGTAATTGGGAGGGCTTTGCTCTCGGCCGAAGCAAGCAATTCAGCGGCCTGCTTCTTAGCGCCGGCGAGCTCTTGTTCCATCTGACCGGTGATCTCGTCCCGGACGTCGACCCTGGCGCTCTTGAGCGCTTCCCGGGCGTCGTCGAGCGCCTTCTCGAGAATGTCCGCCCGGGCCATCTGGTCGGTAGCGGCGCGGCGCAGTCGGGATACGTACTTGTCGACTGCGGTGGGTTCATAGCCCTTGCGGACGACTTTGAAATCGCCTTTGGGGAAGAGGTCGCGCGGTTTGGCTTCCGAGACCATGGTTAGTTCTCCGTTGTGTTAGCTCCGTACTACAGGGAACCGTAAGACGGGAAATCTGTCAACACCCTACGTGGTTTCCACCCACTTACGGTGTTTGTAGTGTTCCGCCCGGATTCACCCACACGGTCACCGTAGCACTTGCGAGTGTGCCGGCGCTTGGGGATTGCTTCCAAACCCGGCCGGGACGCCGTGCGGCCGCGGCAGGGTCCGATTCGGCCTCCTCGATGACGGTGAATGGGATCCCGAATACGGTGAGCTCGGCTTGGGCGGCGTCACCCTTCATACCGAGGACGGCCGGTACCAACGCGCCGGGTTCGGGGCCGGCGAGGGTCAGGGTTACGACCGACCCCTGCTGGGCGGCCAGGCCGGCTTCGGGGGATTGACCGAAAATGGTGGACGGGGCCAGGTCGCCACCGTCTTTCCACACAAGGCGGACCTCGAATCCGGCTCGGTTCAGGGTGCTCACGGCTGTGCCGAGTTCCACACCGATAACCGGGGGAACCTCATCAGCTCCGATTCCGACGATACTCGGGGGGTTGTTGATCGGGTCGATCACGGTTGGTACCTGGTCCGGCGGCAGATAGATGCGCAAAACGTTCTCGTGGGGAGTAAGAGGACCGGCCAGGTAGCCGGTTGCCAGGTCGACGTCGACGGCAATAGTGCCATCGTCACCGGCCACCGCCAGCTGAGAATATGGGACGGTAGAAAGGGCGTTGAGCGAAAACAGTGCCCAGATCTCCGCCGGCCACGTCCCGCCGGTCACTGTAATAGCGGTCCGTGGCTCCTCCATAACTTCGATGGTCCGGGCATAGCCAACCCACACCGAGGTCACGAGGTCGGGTGTATAACCGACGAACCAGGCGTCGCGATGGTCCTGAGAAGTGCCGGTCTTGCCGGCAATCGGCCGACCAATCCTGGCCCGCCGGGCCGTGCCTCTCTTGACTACCTCGGTCAGCGCCACGGTAACTTGATCCGCCACGGCTGGATCGATCGCTTGGGTGATGGCTGGTTCGTTTTCGATGAGGATTTCACCCCGGTGGGTTTCGATGGCCGTGAACATGGTCGGCTCAACGTGGAGACCGTTGGCGGCGAAAGTTCCGAAGGCAGAGGCCATCTCGAATGGTGTGACTTCTTGCGCGCCCAGGGCAAGTGAGTGGAAAGGGTAGAGCTTTGACGTTATTCCGGTGCGCTCGGCGAGGTCCTCGACCTGCTTGGGGCCTACGTCGTCCATGATGCGGGCGTAGACGACATTCACCGAGTACACCGTCGCTTCGAGGACTGTGAGCGGAGGGAAAGCGGACCCGTTGTAGTTCTCTACTGTCCAGATTCGAGAGTCGGTCTCGATTTCGACCTCGCGCCCCGCCTCGTAGACGTCATACAGATCAGTGCCGCTTTCGAGGGCCGCGGCGAGAACGAAGGGCTTGAAGGCCGAACCGGGCTGGCGTTGCCCCTGGGTAGCGAGATTGAACTGCGCGATAGGGTCATCTTCGGCGTAGAAGTCGGCTCCGCCCACAATCGCCTTGACGTAGCCGGTGCCCGGGTCGATGGACACGAGCGCAGAATCGGGGGCGCCTTCGTCGGTTACGACCGCCGCGATGGCGAGTTCGGCCGCCTCTTGGATGGCCGGCTCGAGGGTCGTGAAGATCCGGAGACCGCCCCGAAACAGTGCGTTGAACCGATCGGTGGGCGTGGCTCCGAGACGGGGATCGTCCAACAACCTTTGCTTTAGCTCCTCGACAAAATAGGGGTAGCGAGCTCTAGCCAGTCGCTGGGCAGGGGGTGCTAGCACAATCTCCTCGAAGCCGGCGGCCGTCGCCTCGGCCGCCGTGGTGTACCCCTGCTCGACCATCTTTTCGAGAACGATTTTTCGACGCGCTACTGCGTCCTCGGGATTGGTACGGGGGCTGGTAGCCCCCGGCGCCTGTATGAGCGCAGCCAGCAAACTCGATTCAGCCAACGTCAGCTCGTCCACATTCTTGTCGAAGTAGTGGACCGCGGCGGTCCCCACGCCGTACGCACCGTCGCCGAGGTAGATGGTGTTGAGGTATCTCTCGAGTATCTCCTCTTTGGTGAGTCCCTCTTCGAGCCTGACGGCCAGGGCCGCCTCCTCGAGCTTGCGGTCATACGTGGTGGCACCGGTCAGCAGCACGTTCTTCAGGTATTGCTGGGTGATCGTGCTCCCGCCCTGAACAATCTCGCCGGCCTCGCCATTCGCCTGCGCGGCGCGGATGATGGCGCGGATGTCGACGCCGGGATGGTCCCAATAACGCTCGTCCTCAATCGCGACCACCGCGTCGATGAGTTGTTTGGGGAGGTCGTCGTAGACCACGAGTGTGCGATCTTCCCCCGCATGCCAGTGGGCTAGAACCGAACCATCGGCGGCGTAGACGATGGTCGTGACGGCACTGGCGCCGATGCCGGGATCATCCAGCGGGTCAACGCTGAGGTTGCAGCCGCTTGTGATGAGGGCGATCGCCAGCAACCTGAGGCCCCAGCGTCGGTTCCCGCGTGTCACTAGTGCTCTGTCGTGCTGATCGCGTGCATGTATCGGGCCGATGACGCATCTGCGGTATTTGTGCGGCGGTGCACGTTGGCCATCCTTACTCTCGGTCACGGTACCGACGGCCCTGACAGTTACGGCGGATTTCGGGAACGCTTCGGGTTCGGGAACGCTTCGGGTTCGGGAACGCTTCGGGTTCGGGAACGCTTCGCGTTCCTTAGGAGTTGCTACGGAACTCCACGCTCGCAAGAGACAGCCAGCAGTTGCGAAGCTGCCCACCGGCTCACGCCACGCGTTACCTGCCTGGAGTTGCGAAGCAACTCCCAAGCTGGCCGAAGGCCAGCCGGTATCCTCTCGACATGACCGATATCGATCGCTTGCTTAGCGGCGTCGACACCGTCGTTCCAGAACAGGAATTCCGGGACCGGCTGGCAGACGGCAAACCCCTCCGGGTCAAGCTCGGCATGGATCCCACCGCGCCCGAGGTCACACTCGGCTGGGCAGTCGTGTTGCGCAAGCTCAGGCACTTCCAGGAGCAGGGCCACAAGGCGGTACTCATTGTCGGGGACTTCACGGCCCAGGTCGGCGACCCGTCGGGTAAGAGTGAAACTCGCACGCGGCTGACGGCCGAGGAGGTGCGGGGTTATGCCGAACGGGTGCTGGACGGATTCAAGAAGGTCCTCATCTGGGACGACGACGACCTGCTGGAGGTTCGGTACAACTCCGAGTGGCTTTCCACGCTCGACATGGGCGATGTTCTCGAGTTGACGTCAAAGATGACGCTCGCCCAGATGCTCGAGCGAGATGACTTTTCCAAGCGATTCGACGCCAACCGGCCGATCTCGATGATGGAGTTCATGTACCCGTTGTTGCAAGGCATGGATTCGGTCGCCACCGACGCAGACATTGAATTGGGAGGCTCCGACCAGCTGTGGAACAACCTCGTGGGGCGTGAGCTCATGGGCCGGTACGGCAAGCGCCCCCAAATGGTGCTGACTGTGCCGTTGCTGGTTGGCACCGATGGGGCCAACAAGATGTCCCAGTCGCTTGGCAACTACATCGGCGTTGAGGATGAACCGGCCGACATGTTCGGCAAGATCATGTCCATCCCCGATGAGGCGATGGAGCAGTACTTCAGGCTGGCGACGGACCTTTCCGCCGCCGAGGTCGATTCGATCATGGCGGGCCTGGCCGATGGCTCCTCTCACCCGGGGGACACCAAGCGGCGCCTCGGTCGTGACATCGTCGAGCTGTATCACCCAGCTGGATCGGCCGCCGAAGCTGAAGCTGCTTTCGATCGGGTATTCAAGGACAAGGAAACACCGGAGGAAGTGGCCGAGTTCGTTTTACCAGACGGGGATCCCGTTTGGCTCCCCGGCGCTCTCAAGGAGGCCGGCCTGGTCTCTTCTTCGAGCGAAGGCAAACGTCTCGTCTCACAAGGGGCCGTCAAGATCTCAGGTGATCCGGTGGTGGGAGAGGAGCTCGAACGGTCGAGCCTCCTGGGATCGGTCGTCCAGGTCGGCAAGCGCCGCTTTGTGCGTTTTGTCGGCTGAGCCAGCAGACGCGAAGGGGAGCCGGTGCTCCCAGCTCCCCCTCGCAGCAATCGACCGCTACATGTCGATGGCTTCGGCAACCTCGACGTTCCCTCCGGCGACGAG
>JAUXJL010000154.1 GCA_030624805.1 Acidimicrobiia bacterium | reverse complement strand
CCGGTGCGACGGTGATTGTTGAATGTGTGGTGCCCGTAGCCCAGCATTACATAATCGCCCGGTGCGACGGTGATTGTTGAATTTGATGTGATTGTGGAGCCCGTAGCCCAGCTTTACATAACGAGGATTATGGGCGCTCCCGACAACCGCTCAGGGGACGCTAGCCTCGCTCCCGATGGCCGAAGAATGCACCCACATACCAGACGACCTGGAAGGTGCGACACCGCAGACTGCGGGTTGTGCAGAGTGTCTGGCTATCGGATCAACCTGGGTGCACTTGCGGGTGTGTCATTCGTGTGGGACCGTCGCATGCTGCGACCAGTCGCCACACCATCACGCCCGTGGCCATTATCTTGCTCACCCGGAACATCCGCTCATGAGGAGCCTCGAGCTGGGCGAAGCCTGGTGGTACTGCTGGGTTGACGACGTCGGCTTCGAGCTGGACGGGGTTGGGCCGGTCCTGGCTCCATGAATCGCCGATCAGGCCGGCACGCCCGCCAACCCGAGACACCTGAGCGATATCGTCACTGTGTTGAATTAGAGAATTAGAAGGTGTCTGTCTATCTATGAGACGCCACGTTCGGTACGGGTCCAAAAGGCTCGGCCTCCATGTGTGGCTACAAGGCGCCTCTCCTCTCGGAAGATCTCGGCGGCCGATAGTGTTCCAACCCATAGACTGCTCTGGGGGTTGAAGGATGCTCAAACTGGTCCGCCGCCTGATGGTGACGATCATCGGCAGTGCGGTGATTCTCGTTGGTGTGGTGCTTCTTTTTGCCCCTGGGCCCGGCACCCTGGTAATCATCGCCGGCCTGGCCGTGCTGGGGAGTGAATATGATCGGCCCAAGGCGTGGGTTGTTGCGCTGCGTGAACGAGCCGAGCGGGTTTTGAATCGCTAGTCGGCGCCGATTGCTCTCACGTCGATTCGGAACGATCTTATTGAGGTTGTGGCCTGATAGAGGTCCTGGAAGGCTTCGGTGTACTCGCGCAAGCCGGGCGAACTCCCGAGGTCCTGCTCCGCATCCTCGATTGCCGACTCCAGGAGCGCCAGACGGTCTCGCCAGGCATCGAATACCTCTCGACTCAACAACACCTCATCGGTCGCGATCCCCTGGGCAGCTGCCAACCGCCTCGCCTCGTAATGCCGCTGGCGGTGTGATCGCTTACAAAACCGGCGCGGCCGTCCTGGGCCCTGGCTCTTCGGCACGATCCCGGCACACCACGGGCACCGTTCAGGTTGGACTGATTTCGTCACAGTGATGATTCTAGCCTGAACCGGGCATCGGCTAGTTTCTTGTCATGCTGCACCCGGTTCTCGAAGAAGCCATTTCGTCGCTATTGACGATCTGGCGCCACTACGACGACCTCAGCCGTCGCAGTGTCGGTTACGCAACAAGAGCCCGGGCCCGTGCCAAACTCGATGAGGAACGAATGCGGGTTTACCGGCTGAGGAGGGGACTCCATCCTGAGGCTCGCGAGCTCGAAGAAGTTGTATTCAGCGCCCATTGCCCCAGCCTTGGTGTTCCCACATTCCTCAGCACGATCGACCTGCTCGACGAGACCGGATCCTTCGCCTGTCCGTGCGGCGCAATCGTGAGCGGCGCACAGGCTCCAAAATAAACCTGCATTTTCCGAGAATGCGGTTATTCTGCAGTTCGCCCACCACGAACAGTGGTGGCCAGGGCAGGGAACGCCAGGGCAGGGAACAGGGTGCGGGACTACGACAGTCAGTATGGCTATGCGGATTCGGTCAACCGGCGCGCCCGGATCGGGGTCCTCGTGGTGATCGCCCTCGTCGTCGGCATCGCGTGGGCAGCCAACACCGTCGGCCCCGAAGGTTCGAGTGATTCACCTCCTCCCACCGTTCTGGCGGGGGTGCTCACTTCGGCACAGGCTGCGATCGAAATAGCGGCCGCACCGACCACAGTGTTGGCCGATCAGCAAGCGGACATTCCCGACCCACCGTCATCCACTGTGCCGACGCCGAGCTCGACTTTGGCAACTCCCCCACTCACGACGACCACCCCGCCCCCGGCCACGACCACCACTCGGCCCGCCACCACAACCACCCGGCCCCGTACAACTACCACAACCACCACCACCCTGCCTCCCACCACCACCACCTCAACGACAACAACCGTCCCTCCCACCACCACCACCACCACGGTGCCCCCCACGACCACCACGACCGTGCCACCGACGACTACCACCACTACGATCCCGGCGCCAACCGACACCATCCACATTCACGACCTCATCGGATCCGACAGGGAGGACGATCGCGGACCGTACGCAAGGGTCGAGGTCAAGGTGCGAAACCATAAAGGCCGCAACCAGGGTGGTGTTCGCGTCGTCGGCGAGTTCACCGGTGGCTACCAAGGCACAGTAGAAGGCATCACCAACGGCCGGGGCAAAGTGATCTTCGAGTCAGGCTCCGTCGACGACGACGACGACGTGACGTTCCATGTGACGAACATGACCCATCCGGATTTCGTCTACGCCCCCGAGGACAATCGGCGCGGTCCTTCCATCACCGTCGAAGTCGACGACTAGCGTCGAAATCGGCGACTAGCGTCGAAATCGGCGACTAGTGCCCGGGGCCCGAGACTCCCGACGGCGGCCTCAAAGCCAATTACCACATGCCCGAGCGGGCTCACCGAGTCGCCCAACCCCCTGCGCGAAGGTACAGTCCCCCAATGCCCACTTTTGACATCGTCTCAGAAGTTGACGTTCAGGAAGTCCGGAACGCGGTCGACCAGGCCGCCCGAGAAGTCGCCACTCGTTACGATTTTCGCGATACGAAGTCGAGCGTCCGCCTGGGAGAGGGCGAGATAGTGGTCGAGTCGGCTACCGATCATCGACTCGAGGCAGCCGTTGACGTGTTGAAGGAGAAGCTCGTTCGCAGGAAGGTTTCTCTCAAAGCCTTGAGCGGTGGAGACCCAAAGGAGATCGGAGGCGGCCGTTACCAGGCCAGCTTCGCCCTCAACCAGGGGATCGCACAAGATGCGGCCAAGGAGCTCTCCAAAACGGTGCGTGACTCCAAGCTGAAGGTCCAGGTGCAAGTGCAGGGCAACCAACTCCGGGTGCAGGGAAAGAAACGCGATGATCTGCAGCAGGTGATCGCACTCCTCAAGGGCCTCGACTATCGGCTGCCCCTCCAGTATGTGAACTTCCGCGACTGACAGTGGAGTTCGCACTTCAAACACGCGGCTCATACGAGTACGTGCTCGCGGCCGCGAGATGGGCCGAGGAACGGGCCCTGGCGTGTTTTGCGCTTCCCGATCACTACGTAGCCGGCCGGTCTCCGACAGGCAAGGGCTACGACACCCGTTCGCCCGACGTCTACACCTACCTCGGCGGGCTCGCCGTCGAAACTACGACCGTCGAGCTCTCCGCCCTCGTGTCCCCGGTTACGTATCGGCACCCGGCCGCTCTGCTCAAACTCGGGCTCGGGGTTGATGAGATGAGCTCGGGGCGCTTTACACTCGGTGTGGGGACCGGTTGGATGAAATCCGAGCACGAGATCTTCGGATTCCCCCTTCCCGACTGGGGTGAGCGCTTCGACCGACTCGAGGAGGCACTCGGCTATCTCCAGGCGGCCCTGGGGAACGGATCCGACGGATACGTCGGCGAGTACTACCAGCTCGAGCCGGTCGACCATCAGCCAAAAGGCCTCAATCTGCGCCTCATGATTGGAGGCGCAGGCCCGCGCAAAACCCCGCAGCTAGCCGGACGTTTCGCCGACGAGTTCAACATCTACTCCCAGCCACCTGAGGGGCTTGCCCTTCGCATCGAGCGGGCCCACCAAGCCGCCGTCGACGCCGGACGCAATCCCGAGGACATTCTCCTATCGAGCGTGTCGCCGCCGGTGATCGGACCTGATCAGGCAACCTATCGGGCCCGCCTGGAATCGTTCGCGGCGGCTCGAAGCATGGACGTCAAAAAACTGGAGGCGGGTTTCCGGAAGATCAGCGTGCCGATGGGAACCTACGAGGAGGCTCGGAACACCTTCGGTCCCGTAGCCGACCTCGGCATAACCCGGTACTACCTGCAAATCATTGGCAACTTCGACCTCGACTACGCGGCCGAAGTGCTCGAGGTCCTCGGCTGACGCTTCGGCTGACGCTTCGGCTGACGCTTCGGCTAACGCTTCGGCTAACGCGTGACGACCAATTCGTCGAGCATCTTGCGACTCGACCGGCTGATCTCCCTCACCGCCTTGTTGAAGGTTTTTTCGTTGGCCCGGGATGGCTTCCGATACCCGGAGATCTTGCGAACGAATTGGAGAGCCGCCGCCTCGATCTCGTCGTCGTCGATCACCATCTCGGGGTTTCGGAGTGTCTTGATGCTTCTACACATGGGGGCAGGCTATCGGAAACTCGCTCGGGTGCTGCCCGGACCTTCGCGATCCACGATATTCTGACGACATGACAGATCGGATCAGGCTCGGGAGAATGACCAATCCTGTGCGGGGTTTTCTGCACGGGTCGGCGGCGGTTGTGTCCGGTGCCGGCTTGGCCGTCCTCATTGCCCGGTCGAGTCCCGACGTAGTCCGGATACTGAGCATGGTCGTATTCGGTGTTGGGCTCCTTGCCGCATACACGGCAAGTGCGCTCTATCACTCTGTTCCCTGGCGGCAGAAGTGGAAGCAGCGAATGCAGAGGGTCGACCACTCGATGATCTTCTTGCTGGTGGCCGGGACATACACCCCGATCGCCGTCAACGTACTCGACGGGGGGTGGCGAGCGGTAACCCTGGCGGTTGTGTGGGGGGCGGCTGCGATCGGGATCATCCAAAAGATTGCCTTTCCCAAGGTCCCGGACTGGGTGTCGATTGCTCTGCAGACCACCATGGGCTGGTTCGCCGTGGTCCCATTCCTCGAGCTGGTCGAGTCGCTGTCCGGCGGCGCCATCGGTCTCATGATCGCCGGCGGCCTGTCCTACACGATCGGTCTCATCCTCTTGGCAAACGAACGGCCGCAACTTTTCCCGCGGATCTTCTCCCACCACGAGGTATTTCACATCCTGGTCGTGCTCGGGAGCCTCTTCCACTTTCTCATGATTCTCTGGTACGTGGTCCCTCACGACCGAGTCTGACCAACAATCCTTCGCTACTCTCGTGGCTTCCCACCAACCATGAGCGAAGGAACGAGACCATGGCGGAAGTTTTCTATGACAGCGACGCCGATCCCGGCATCATAGGTAATCGGACGGTGGCCATTATCGGCTTCGGCAGCCAGGGACATGCCCACGCACTAAACCTCTTCGACTCGGGCATCCCGGTGATCGTTGGCTTGCGTGAGGGTTCACAGAGTCGACAAGCGGCCGAAGAAGCCGGATTGAGGGTGGAGAGCCCGGCTGTGGCGACCCGGGAATCCGACGTCGTGATGCTGCTCGTGCCCGACCATCTGACGGGCCCGCTCTATCACGAAGAGATTGCCCCGAATCTGAGTCCCGGTGACGCATTGTTTTTTGCCCACGGGTTCAACATTCACTTCGATGTCATCGATCCCCCGGCGGGTATCGATGTTGTGATGGTGGCTCCAAAAGGGCCCGGCCATCTGGTCCGTCGGACCTACACCGAGGGCAGTGGGGTGCCCTGCCTCCTCGCCGTCCATCAGGACGCATCCGGAAACGCCTGGGAGCTTGGGTTGTCGTATGCGTGGGGTATTGGCGGCGGCCGGGCCGGGGTTCT
>JAUXJL010000287.1 GCA_030624805.1 Acidimicrobiia bacterium | reverse complement strand
TGAGTCGCCACCGGGCACCGCATGGCCGGTCGTCTCGGTCGCCTGCTTCATTGCAGTTCGACGGTCGTGGGCGAGCGATGCGGGAACCCCTCCCGTGATCAGATCGACGCGGCGTTTCGGCACTCCCTCGACATCGAACGGCACCCCAAGAGCTCGCGGATCGGTGACATCGTCCCAGACGTCCAACCGGGGGTCGAATTGCTGTTGACCGACCTCGACGAAGGATTGCCCCTCTGCTACAGCCTTGGCGTTGAAGCCGTAGCCGAGGAGAAAGACAAAAATGCTCGCCGAGCACTCAGGCGCCAGCACCACCTCGTACTGGCCGGGCTTTATGTCGTAGGCGGCGGATGAGTCGCGGGCTCTTTCGGCTGCTTGGGTCCCGGCCGCCCGGCCATCGATGGCTCCGATGGCAACCCCGGCCTGGTGGGCCGCCCCGGCCGAGGTGTCGCTCTGATGAATGCCGTCGATAATGGCCCGGGTTTCCCGGCCGCTAATGCGTTGGCCGGAGCTGTTGGCGAAAGCCGAGGTGAGACCGATTGTCTCGCAGTACCCGGCGGCCCGCAGGCCGGGCCCGGCGGCGACGAAGTCGCCGACGCGTTCGGCGCGTTGAGCCGGGTCACCGGCAGCCGTGGCGTCGTCCCAGTGGTCCACGTCTGGTACCGCGGTGGCAGGCACCAGTCCCGGCCAATCGGCGTCGACCGGCTGGAGACGAGCGCTCTCGAGGGCACCGTCGACCAGCTTGTGCAACGCCGCATCGCTCGTCTGACTGGTATCGGCCGATGACACCCTGCCATCGATTGCCACTTTGAGATCCACTCGGAAGGACTCCTCGGCCACATTCTGATGGATGTAGGAGTTGGCGAACCGTGTCAGTGCCCGGTTGCCGGCCGCGACCGACACCTGGGCCTCGGCTCGGTCGCCCACCATGTCGATGACCTTGTCGGCAAGTGCCCGAGGATCGTTCATCCACGCACCCCCACCCGCACCTTGCTGAACCGGGACGGACCCGCCGAGTGGCCGGTGTGGCCGATTTGTATGGGCTGACCCTTCCCACAATTCGGCGTTCCCCAGTGAACCCACTCCTCGGGGCCGGCCAGCATGTCGAGGCTGGCCCAGAAATGGGGCCCGATGCCCGTGTAGGTCGGGTTTCTCAGCATCCGGCCCAGCTTGCCATCCTTGACCTCCCAGGCGATCTCGGTGCCGAACTGGAAGTTGAGGCGCTTGTCGTCGATGGACCAGGACCGGTTGGTGGAGGCGTAGATACCATCCTTGGTCTCGGCCACGATCTCTTCGAGCGATGAGTCTCCTGCCAGCAGCCCAACGTTGGTCATCCGCACCATCGGGAGACGATTGAAGCCATCACCCCGTACCATTCCACCGGGCGCCAACCCGGCCAAGGCTGCACTGTCCCGACCCGAGAGAACCCCTACCCAGCGGCCCTCCCGGACGATGTCGACTGCCTGAGCCGGCGTGCCTTCGTCGTCGTAGCCGAAGCTTCCCAGGGCGCCGGGGATGGTGGCATCGGCTGTGATGTTCATGAGATCCGAGCCGTACTGAAGCTCCCCGATCTTGTCGATCTCCAGCCACGAGGTCCCAGCAAAGGCGGCCTCCCACCCGAGGATACGGTCGAGCTCAATGGCATGACCAACCGACTCATGGATCTGGAGACCGAGCTGACTGCCTTCGAGTATGAGGTCGCGCTCACCTTCCGGGCATTCATCGGCTGTCAACAGCGCAGCGGCCTCCTCAGCGATTCGCCCGGCGTTGCCCGGATAGTCCCAGCGACGGATGGTCTCAAATCCGCCCGTTTCGAATTGCCCGAACGACTGCGGGTACGAGCGGCGCTGCGTCTCCGCCTCACCGATGGCAGTGGCGCTAAACCCGCCTCCGGCTTCGACGATGTGCTGGCTGATCCGGTGACCCTGAGAGGATATGAACCACTTGTTCGTGTCAAAGAAACGGAGCGAGGCATTGGCCAGCGCCACTCCCGGCACCGACTGCATAGTGTGGGTCAGGCCGACCAGTAGATCCACTTTTTCAGTGAGGGAGACCGCAAACGGGTCCTCGTCGAACGGGGTCTCATAGTGATCGGCCACCGTCGGGACGTCGGCCAGGGGAACCTCCGGGCCGGGGACCGTTGATGACGCGGCGGCAACACGGGCTGCGGTCTCGCCCGCCCGGCGCGAGGCCGCCTCGGTCAGGTCGGCGGTCGCGAAGAAGCCCCACGAGGACCCGATCAGCGCCCGCACCCCGACGCCCGCGTCCTCGGACCGCCCGACCGACTCGAGGTTCTCATTGAGCACTTCGATGCGCTCGTTCTTGCCAACGACCACCCGCGCATCGGCATAGGCGGCGCCCGCTGCCAGGGCACCTTCGACGGCGGCCCGGGCATAGTCGAACAAGGACAACCTCCCAGCAGAATCAGGTGAGGCTAGTAAGACCGGGTGTGGGCGCTGGTTGTGCCGACTGGGCCATGGCTCTGCGGGGGGAGTGACCAACCTGTACGATCCAGCCGGAACGTTCTGAAGGAGTGTGGGTGCATCAGGAGGCCTGGGTACTTGGGCCGGGATTGCCGACCACAAAACCGTTCAGCGTTCGCCGGCTGACAGTGGACGTCTTCCGTGCGCCAATCGCACGACCGGTGCGAACCGCGTTCGGAACCATGACCGATCGTCCGGCTGTCATCGTGACGGCGCAGGCGGCTGACGGCACTGAGGGTTACGGCGAAGTCTGGTGCAACTTTCCGAGCTCCGGCGCCGAGCATCGTGCCCGGCTCGTGGCATCCTTGCTCGGGTCCGAAGTGGTCGGACGGGAGTGGGCGAGCCCGTCGGCGGTCTACCACCACCTGACCGCCCGAGCTCGAATCCTGGCCCTGCAGGCCGGCGAGCCCGGGCCGCTCGCTCAAGCGATCGCCGGTATCGACCTGGCGCTGTGGGATCTGGTCGCCCGGGAGGCAAGGGAGCCCGTCTGGCGCCTCCTCGGAGGCGACGACGGGCTCGTACCGACCTATGCCAGCGGCATCAGCCCGGATCGGGCCCTCGCCCAGGCATTGGAGGCGCGAGCAGACGGCCACCGGGCATTCAAACTCAAGGTGGGTTTCGCCGCCGACGCGGACCTGGAAAACGTCGGGGTCCTACGCCGGGAACTTGGGGAAGAAACGATGATCGCAGTTGACGCCAATCAG
>JAUXJL010000144.1 GCA_030624805.1 Acidimicrobiia bacterium | reverse complement strand
GCTTTCTCGGCATTGATCATCATCGGCATCCGGCAACGGGGCAGCCAACCACGCAGAGGCGATGCGCTCATCGCGGTGGGGGTGGTTCCCAGCGCTCTGGCAGGGATGGCCATGTTCTGGTTTCCACCGATGTGGTTGGTGACGGTGGCGGGGCTGACCGTGATCGGGTCGGCACTTCGCGATGCTCTCGCCCCGGTGCCCGTTCCGACGCATCACTAGGGAGCAGGGAACGTCGTCTTCGTGTCGAAGGCGAGCGGATTTGCGCCTTGGCGGCGAAGGTGAGCGAGCCGGTCGGCGGCTTCATGGAGGTCGGGCACATGCCCTTCGTCAACCCACCACAACACCGTCGTCGGCTCAGCGGACTTCTCGAACCATTCGAGCCGTCGTCGAAGATACATGGCATGACCCGAACGAGTCGTGAAATGCCGCAACGACTCGACATCGGTCCATACCGTCAGATTCACGATGAAGCGGTCGTCGTCCTCATGGCCGGGGAATCGCTGACCTACCGCACCCGGGCCGACCTCGTCTTTTAGCCGCCACACGAAACCGGGACTCAATTCACCGAGCAGGTTGATCGGGAGGAGCGCGTTCATGAACTCAGCGACCGTGGGTGAGTCGGGGTCGTCGACCAGGCGGCCGACGTTGAGCTGGGCCAGATGCATCGATCGAGCCTACTTAGCGGCCCCTCGAGGCGCCTGATCCTGGTGGGTGGCAACACAAGGATCTCGCAAATCGAGCACTGAACGATCGGCCCGTGCCGGCACCGGGCCTTTCGTTCGTGACACCCCCATGTCACCCGGCATCTGTCCGGATCGGGCCACATCCGGACACATAGCGTGCGAGAGTGGGATCAAATGGCCCGTGACGACAACCTGTTTCGTGACATGTACGCCGAGCACTACCCGGCGGTCCTGGGTTACTGCCTTCGGCGAGCCCATCGAGACAACGCACCCGACCTGGTCTCCGATGTTTTCGCCGTGGCATGGCGCAAACGGGCGACATTGCCCGAAGGGGAGTTCGTGCTGCCGTGGCTTTTTGCAGTGGCATCCAGAACGATCGCCAACCACCGGCGGACGCTGCGGCGGCGTCTCAAACTGACTGAGAAGGTGCGGGGTCTCTCCGAAGGCCGTCAACCCGGCCCGGAGCTCCAGGTCATTCAGCGCAGCGAGGACGCGGCAGTCATCGACGCCGTTCGCCGTCTCAGGCCGAACGATCGAGAGGCGATCCTGCTCTCGGCCTGGGAGGGCCTGTCCGCACCGCAGATCGCGGCCCGATTCGGAATATCCGTCGATGCGGCTGAGAAAAGGCTCAGCCGGGCCAAACATCGCCTGGGAGCCGAGCTGACCAGAACTGAGAAGAAGACCAACGTGACCCCCCGAGTCGCAAAGGAAGGAGGGACGCGATGAACACGGCAGAACGCGCCTATGCGCGGCTGGTAACGGCCAACCCGATACCGGATCCGGAACGTTTCATGGCAACGGCTGTCGACATCGAAGCAGCCCTCAGCGATTTGAAGGAGGTCGACGTGGACACCAAAACAATCAACCCGAACATCACCGTCACCAAACCGCCCCGGAGCCGCCGGTGGCAGGTGGCGGTGGCTGCGTTCATTGCGGTTCTGGCGATAGGGGGAGGCTTCTTGGTGGCAACACTTCCCGGCGATGGCGACAGCGTCGGTGATGCACCAACAGATGTGGTCAACGAGTTCTTCGATCGATGGAACGCAGGAGATGCCGACGCCGCCATGGCCCTGGTTGATCCCGATTTCTCCATGGGAGGGGGGTTGTTCGCAGTCGCCGATCTGAGAGGCCTGATCGAGTTCTCGGCTCCGTTCGACGGCAGCATGGAAACCACGTGCAGCCCGGCGCCGCTTGGCGAAGGCCGGGTGTCGTGCGACTGGGAATGGAGCACGGCGGGCACCCGAGCTCTCGGTATTCCCACGTCTAGTGGCCGGAGCTTCACCGTCACCGATGGAATCATCACACTTATCGTTCCACCCGACTACACGGCGTTCGAGGGCCCGTTGAGCGCCTTCGCGGAATCAGACGATCCCGCCGGGTATGCGGGCGCCTGCAGTCCGGATGGAGTTTCGCCCGTGAGTTCCTTCGGCTACCCCCACAACCAACGGTGTGGCAGCTTCCTCGCCGGCCTGGAAGCCGCGTTCGTAGCCAGCCTGGGCGGCTAGACGAGTTTCTCGTCCGGCGTTGATGCCGGCTTCGAATAACGGTGAGCGGGGTCCCTTAGACCCCGCTCACTTCCATTGGTTCCAGCGGGGGAAAGGGGGGAGAGGCGGGCGGGCTGGCTGCCCAGTGACTTCTACTCGACGAGGAGCTCCTCAGCCAACCCACGGATCTCGAGGCGCATCCGATCGCCTTCCTGGCGGAGTATCCAGTGAAGGTCCGGGCAGCATTGCCGTTCGAAGGCAACCAGCCGCTCCAGCTCCTCCCTCATCGAAAGGTCGAACTCGAAGACATGACCATCCTCCAGCGCCTCACTGCTCAGAACGTGGGGTAGGAAGTCACGACGCAGTATTTCGAGTCGCGCCTCGAATTCATCGGCGCAGAGGGTGCAGGCGTCCTTGAGCATCGGCAGCTAGTCCATTCCCTCCGAAACATGCGATGACGCTGGTTCATTCCTTGGATCTAGGTGGTGGAAAGGACCCAGCCAGGACCGCTACGGGCGAGCGGTCGCCCCGCAATGCTGTTGCCATCACCGAGCACCATCGCGCCGACCTGCGGTGTAGGTTGGCCTCCGTGACCAGAGTCCGACCGGGTGGGGCCCGATTCATCCTTGCAATCGCTGTCTTGGCAATAGCGCTGGCGGCGTGCGGCGGGAGCGACAGCTCGGATGGAGATTCGGACGCCACAGATAGCACCACAACCACGTTGTCGGGTAACGGGACGACGCCAACGACCGCGGATGACTCAGGATCAGCCTTCGTTGCTCCCGTGCTGGCCGGCACGAGCTGGAATGTAGTCCTCTACGAACTCCCGACCGGCGGCATGACCAACCTGTGGCCGGGAACGGAAATCACATTGAGTTTCAGCGACGACGGAACCCTCTCCGGATTCAGCGGCTGCAACACCTACACCGGAACCCACGAGGTCGACGGTCCGTACAACGAAGAAAGTGACCCTTTTTACGATGATCTCCAGGGACAGGCCATCCGAGTGTCGTCGCTCTCGTGGACTGAGAGGGCGTGCACCGGGCCGAACAACGTCATGGAACAAGAGGGGGAATTCCTCAGTGCCCTGGGGAGCGCCGCCAATTGGCTCATCAACGGAGAGAGCAGCCTCGTACTCCAAGGGGCCGACGGGTTCTTCCTGCTCGAAGCCGAACCGGCCACGTAGTTCACTACTCAGGGGGGTCCGGCAGCGGGGCGTGCGGAATACGGCCGAGCTTGCCGGCCTCGTAGTCTTCGAATGCTTGTATGAGTTCGGCCCGGTTGTTCATTACGAATGGCCCATGCCAGGCGACGGGCTCTCGAATCGGCAGGCCACCGAGGATGAGGACCTCGAGGTTGGGGCTGCGAGTTTCTTGGGAGTCCTCAGCGGTGATGGAGATGGCATCACCGGCACCAAACACCACCAGCTGGCCACTCTCGGCCGGGCGACGCTCGAGCCCAAAGCTGCCAAGGCCGCCGAGCACATACGTGAGCGCGTTGAAGTCGGCCCGCCACGGTAGTTGGAGCCGCGCCCCGGGGTTGACCGTGGCATGGATCATCGTGATCGGAGTGTGAGTATCACCGGGGCCGTCGTGGTCACCGATGCTCCCGGCAATCAGCCGAATGAGGGCACCGCCGTCCGGCGTGGTTAGTAAGGCGGATTCAGCGCCCGACAGGTCCTGGTAGCGGGGTGGAATCCATTTGTCTTTGGCCGGCAAGTTGACCCACAGCTGAAATCCGTGGAAGAGCCCGCCCGACATGACGAGATGCTCGGGGGGAACCTCCTTGTGGAGCATGCCGGAGCCGGCTGTCATCCATTGGGTGTCGCCGTTGGTTATGACTCCGCCGCCGCCTTCGGAGTCCTCATGTTCCATGATCCCGTCGATCATGTAGGTGACGGTCTCGAAGCCGCGGTGGGGGTGCCAGGGCGTGCCCTTCGGCTCACCAGGGGCGTATTCCACTTCGCCCATCTGATCGAGATGAATGAACGGATCGAGGTCTGCCAGGTCGACGCCGTGAAAGGCCCTGTGAACCGGGAAACCCTCACCTTCGAAGCCGCGCGGGGCGGTGGTCACCGACTTGACGGGGCGCTCAGTTGCCTCGTCGAGTGCGGGAGCCGTCACCCGCGGGAGCGTCAGGTTGTTTTCAACGGTTATGGCCGGCATATGGATTCCTCTCTTCACCGGTCCCGAAGATCCGATGGTTACAGCATGAGAATCTTATTGGAGCGAGTCGGCTTGAGCCTCACCACGTTGTCTCCACAGCATATGAAGAGCCGCAATGTGGCCGCCGAGGTTGCACCCAACCACCTAGAACGCCCCGAAACCGGCTACGTGAAGCTGACCGCCATCGCCCACTCCGGTGAGATCATCGAAGTACGGGAGAAACACGAAGTCGTCACCGAGCAGCAGTTGTTCGGGAGCTGCCGGGGAGCACCCGGTCGACGGAGAGACGGGCTATGTCGCACCCCCCTGATACATTGCAATTATGCAGTGGCTAACAGGGAAAAGGCGATGAGTTCGCTCCGGTCGGCACTCGACGAGCTGGGGACCGACGATCTGACCGATAGTCCGACCGGGCAGCTTGGCGACGATTTGGTCGAGCTGCGAGAGATGGCCGAAGCCCTCGAGGCTGAATGGATACGCCGCCTCGACGCCTTCGACGCTCGACAGGGATGGGCAGCCGACGGGTCGTTGTCGCTGGGAGCATGGCTCCGCTCGCGCTGCGGGATGACCGCAGCAGCAGCTTCCGACAGATCGCGGCTCGCCCGCGCCCTCCGCAAGATGCCGCTAACTCAACAAGCCTTCTTGGGCGGCGACATCACCACCGCTCACGTGCGAGCCCTCGCCCCAGCAGCCGAAGCCCATCCGGAACCGTTTGCCCGGGACGAGCACGTCTTACTCAAAGGCGCCGCGACGGTCTCGGCAGGAGATACCCGCAAACTCATCGCTTACTGGCGCCAGAACCTTGATTGGGACGCCGCTCTCGTCGATACCGACAAGATCCACCAGAGTCGCCGCCTCAGTATCTCCCGAACCTGGGAGGGAATGGTTCGCATCGATGGCGACCTCGACCCCGAATCCGGTGAAGTGATCCTGACGGCAATCGGCGCGCTGGTGGACGAGTCGGTGAAGTCTGGCGACGCGAACGACCGTCGAACTCCCACCCAGCGTCGGGCCGACGCCCTCACGGACCTGTGCCGACAGTTTCTCGATAGCAGTCAGGCTGCCATCTCGGGCGGAGAGCGTCCCCATATCAACCTCCTGATCGACCTCGACACGTTGGAGGGCCGGGCGGGTACTCGTTGTGAGCTCGCTTCCGGCTTGATTCTCCATCCCTAAGCGGCCCGTCGTATCTCGTGCGATGCCGGAGTCAATCGCATCATCACCCAGGGGGCGAGCCAGATACTCGACGTAGGGCGGACCACCCGCACCGTCTCGGGACCGACCCGACGGGCGCTGTCGATTCGCGACGGCGGGTGTCGGTTCGAGGGATGCGATCGACCGGCACCGTGGTGCGACGCCCATCACGTCATCCACTGGGTGGACGGTGGAGAAACCAACCTCGACAACCTCGTCCTACTTTGTCGCTCGCACCATCGGATGGTCCATGAAGGTCGCTTCCCATCTCCTAAGCCGTGACCACGCCGCCGGCTGGCGTTCGGTTGACAATTCATACGGGTGATCTGGGTGAGCTCGTGACCCATCCGCGACCCCGCGGGAGAGCCCGCCTCCGAAGAGGCGGGCTCTCTCAATCCGTACGGGATTCCTCGGT
>JAUXJL010000067.1 GCA_030624805.1 Acidimicrobiia bacterium | reverse complement strand
CTCTTCCTTGACCTCTGTTGCATAGGACACCACGCTCCCCCGCACATAGTTCGACGCCCCAGGGACTGCAGTGAGTTGGGCCGAAATCAGGCCGCCCGTAGCCGACTCGGCGGTGCCGATCGTCCATCCCTTGGCATCGAGCGCGTCGAAGATGATCTGCTCGACTGTCTCGTCATCGGCGCCAAAGATGTTCCCAAGCCGCTCCCGGACCACCGCCTCGATCGGAGCGATAAGGGCGTCGGCCTCCTCGGTAGTCGCCGCCTTGGCCGTCAACCGTACTTTGATCTCGCCGGCAGAGGCGAGGAAGGCCATCGTCGGGTTGGTCTGCTCGTCGAAGACATCGGCGAGCAGCTCCGCCACCTTCGACTCTCCCAACCCGTAGGAACGCAGCACCCGGCTCCGGAGCACCGCCGGCCCGCCTTCCAATTCGATGAGGGCAGGGATGACGTGGCCAGTCAGCATGAGCTCCATCTCGGCCGGGACTCCCGGCATGGCAAAGATGCGCTTACCTGCGACCTGGATATCGAGACCCGGGGCGGTACCTCGCGGGTTGCCGATGAGCACGGCGCCGGCGGGGTGCTCGGCCTGTTGATAGTTGTTGGCGGGCATCTCGCGGTTGCGCGCCGCCCACCACTCCTCGAGACGGGTGGCCCACTCCTCGCTGTACTCCATCTCGAGGCCGGTGGCTGCACAGATACCCTCGCGGGTGATGTCGTCTTGAGTAGGACCGATGCCGCCCGTCAGAATCACGGCGTCGGATACCTCGAGGCCCTGGCGTATCGCTTGCGAGAGCCTCTCCAGGTTGTCTCCCACCACCACCTGCCGGTACGTGTCGAGCCCGGCATCGGCGAGCGCCCGGCCGATCGTTGCCAAATTTGTGTTGATGATCTGCCCGAGCAAGAGCTCGGTGCCTACTGCTATGACTTCGACGTTCATTGCCGCACCAACCAGCCTCCCGGGGCGAACGTAAACCCGAACTTGGCTTCGCGCGCTTCGTCGCGTCGGTACGCACCAGGATGGTCGGCTAGATAGCTCTCGACCGCCTCATACGGTCCCGGCCCATAGTCGGGCATCACCGGGTGTCCGTTGAGGTTGGAGTCCTCGACAACGAGATAATCCCCCGAAGCCAGGAGTGGCGTGATTAGCTCCAACTCGGCGCGAACGTGGGCGCCCGAGTGATCGGAGTCGAGGATGGCGAACATCGGACCCGCAAAAAGTGATCGCAGCTGGGAGATGTGGGCCGCGGTCTCCGAAGAGGTTGATGAAGCGGTGACTACATCAATACGGGAATGGTCGATGGCCTGCTGATCGATGCGTCCCGGCAGAGTATCAACCGTCAGTATCCGATAATCCAGACCAAGCCCGTCGAGTACGGAGGCAAAATAGAGGGCCGACCCCCCGTAGGCAGTCCCGAACTCGACCACGAGCCGGGGACGAAGCTCGGTCAAGACCTCCTGGTAATTCCACATGTCGCTCACCGATTTGAGGGTCCGAACTCCCAGCCACGACGTCGACTTCCATACACCGGCTCCGTAGTACCAGACGTGATAGTCGGTGGGGGCGGGATCGCTACTCCCGATGACCTCGGCCCTGACGTGCGTTCCCGGCGGCTTGGGAACGATCACCAGGCGGTGAGAGCGTATGGTGCTCCACCAGTGCCTGAGGCGCTGACCGATCCGACGACCTCGACTAACCAACGACGGTCCCCGCCAGTTCGCTCCCGTAAGAAGCATCGATTGTCACGTCGACGAAGTCACCGGGCTTGCCGGCATCAAACTCAATGACGCCGTCTATCTCTGGCGCCTCGCGGTAGGAGCGGCCATAGGGGCGACCGTCCTCCAGGCCGTCGACGAGGACCCGCACCGTACGACCCACCATCGCCTCGTTGGCTTCAGCAGTGATCTCTTCCTGAAGGGCCATCAGATAACGGAGTCGTTCGGTCACCTCGTCCGGGTCGATCCGGCCTTCCAGCTCGGCAGCAGATGTCCCGTCCTCGGCCGAATACGGAAAGAAGCCGGCCCAATCAAGGCGGGCCTGGCGCAGAAAGTCGGCCAGCTCCTCCACCTGGTCCTCGGTCTCACCGGGAAACCCAACGATGAAGCTCGAGCGAGTAGCGGCACCCGGCTCGGCCGTCCGAATGTCGCCGATAAGTGTGAGGTGGCGATCGCCGTCACCGGGCCGTTTCATGGCACGAAGCAGTGTGCCGCTGGCATGTTGCAGGCTGAGGTCGAAGTACGGCACCAGTTTCGGGTTGGACGCTATCTCGGCGATCAGAGCCGGCCGGATTTCACGCGGATACAGATACAGCAGCCGGATCCACTCGATGCCATCGACGTCCGACACAAACCGCAGCAGGTCCTCGATTCCTCCAGGTGCGTCGATGTCTCGACCGTAGGCCGCAAGGTCCTGGGCAACGAGGACCACCTCACGCGCCCCGGCAGTCGCCAGCTCGGCAATTTCGTCTCGAATGTTGACTGGGGGTCGAGAGCGTTGCTTGCCGCGGATGAGTGGAATCGCGCAAAAGGTGCATGGTTTGTCGCAGCCCTCGGCCACTTTTACATATGCATATGGTGTGGTGAGAGTTGGGCGGCGCACCGTGTAGAGGATGTCCATTGGGCTGTGGTCGACCCGCACCGGCTGCCAATCCGTGAGCCGATCGAGTGTCCCAACCAGCTCTCCATACCGGTCGAGCCCGAGAACGGCGTCAGCCTGGGGAAATGCCTCGGTCACCTGTAACCCGAAACGCTGCGCCATACATCCCAGCACTACCAACTTGGCATCGTCCCGTTTGGCGGTCTCCATGTCGATGATGGTGTCGACCGACTCCTGGCGGGCTTCCTCGATGAAGGCGCAGGTGTTGACCATGACGACATCCGCCTCATCGATTGATTGCGCGGCCACGTAGCCGGAATCTTCAAGGACGGCGGTGAGCTTGTCGGAATCCACCTGGTTCTTGGCACACCCGAGTGTCGTGAGCCACACCCGCCGGGTGTCGCTGGTCATGGAGGTAGCGTAGCTGCGGCCATGCGAACTCTGACGATCACCCAGGCTCGCCGGATAGCCCTGTCCGCACAGGGTTTCGCAGACCCGCGCCCGTCCGGCCGCATCGACGTGCGCCACTTCAGGCGCGTGATCGGGCGCATCAACCTCCTCCAGCTCGATTCGGTCATCGTGGCCGTGCGGGCCCACTACATGCCTATGTTTTCCCGGCTGGGCGCCTACAACCGCCACTCGCTCGATGAGTGGATAAACGGGCCAGAGATGTTCGAGTATTTGGGCCACGTTGCGTCGGTCATGCCCACAACCGACCTGCCGATGCTTCGATTCCGGATGCGCGACAGAAAGGTCTATGAGCGGACGCAGGAAGTGCTCGACAGCCACCCTGAGTACTTCGACCAGGTATACCGCGAGGTGGCCGAACGAGGCCCACTGACGGTCTCGGACCTGTCAGACGCCGGCAGCCGCACAGGACCGTGGTGGGGCCATGGGCGGGGCAAGGTGGCGCTCGATTGGCTGTACCTGACCGGGCAGCTGACAATTCGGGGCCGAACCAAGAACTTCGTCTCTATCTATGACCTCCCCGAGCGAGTCTTCTCTTCCGATCTCCTCGAGCGCGAGATGAGCCAGGACGACGCCTACCGCGAGATGCTTCTCCGGGGAGCCCGAGCTCATGGCGTCGGGACCCTCGCCGACCTCGCCGACTACTACCGGATCGCCAACGCCAAACCACACCTCAAAGAGCTTGTAGACGACGGCCGGCTCCAGGAGGTGGCAGTTGAGGGCTGGAAGCAGCCTGCCTACCTTCACCCGGAGGCAATCCGTCCCCGGCAGATCCGAGCCCGCGCACTGCTGGCTCCGTTTGACCCGGTGGTTTGGTTCCGGGATCGGACTGAACGCCTCTTCGATTTCCACTACCGAATTGAGATCTACGTCCCGGAACCGGAGCGCCAGTTCGGGTATTACGTGTATCCGTTCTTGCTCAACGATGAGCTGGTCGGCCGGGTTGACCTCAAAGCGGATCGCAAGGCCGGCGTGCTCAGGGCCCTCGGAAGCTATCGCGAAGAGGGTCAGGACCCCCATCATGTGGCTCCCGAGCTCGCGGCGGAACTACTCACGATGGCCGAGTGGCTCGGGCTCGACGAGGTCCACGTGTCGAACAGGGGCAACCTGGCAGCCGAGCTCCGACACTCCATCTGAGACCAGCTACCCGCGCACCCTGCTCGCGGCCATACAACGGTTCGCCCCCTCCCCACCCCGACCTCGCTCCGCTCGGCCACCCCTCCCGCAGGGAGGGGAACATTCTTCGCTCAATTTGAAGCTTCAACAGAACACCAACCCGTTCCTTCCTGCCGTACGGCAACCCGAAGGGTTGCCCCCGACCTCGCTCCGCTCGGCCACCCGTCGCTCAGGGAGGGGATCGGTCTTCTACTTTTTTTCGAGGCGGCGGTGGTCGCCTCGGAAGTAGACGGCGGGGTCGGTGAGGTCGCCGAGCTCGACCTTTTGGACCTCGCCCTCGACGAGGTAGTGGAAGGGCAGTTCCGTGTATGCGGAGCGACTGCAATACATGCGATCGGCGACGTCTGTCAGTACCGGTCCCCATTCGCTCTGCTCGGTAGGCACGCCGCGGAAGACTCCCCCAGGACGCGGACGGATGCCGGCAAACGCGTCGGCGTCCTCCCGCCGAGCGGTGTCCACGATGTGCACGATGAATCGACCCGATGTGCTCTGAATGGCATCCCACAGGTCGGTGGTTGTGCCGATCAGCAGCACAACCGAAGCTGGCTCACCCTCAGCGATCATGAGCGACGACACCGTCAGGGCTGCCTCGTTCCCCTCCTTCCCTGCGGTCACCACTGTCACGGGAGCCACCAGCCGGCCGCGAAACTGGCGCACAGGGTCACGGTCTTCCGGCGGTAGCTGGAACGGGTGGTCGTCGTGGATCACGTCCGCGACGTTAGCCTGCCGGGAAGGAGGCAGCCGTGTCGTTCAGCAACGAGGCCCTTACCGATTTCGCAATTCCCGCCAATGTCGAGGCATATCGGACGGCCCTTGATGAGGTGGCGGGCAAACTGGGCGCCGACTATCCCCTCACGATCGGGAGCCGGCAAGTCGAGACTGGTGCCTGGATTGAGTCGCACAATCCAGGCCGCACTTCCCAGCTGGTCGGACGCTCCACCAAGGGAGGGCCCGCCGAGATCGACCTCGCCCTGACCGCCGCCTGGGACACGTTTCGTGAATGGGCCGACCGGTCCATGGACGAGCGGGTCGGCCTGGCCCGCCGCCTGGCCGACGTCATGCGACACCGTCGTTTTGAGCTGGCGGCCTGGACAACTTACGAAGCCGGCAAGAACTACGCCGAGGCCGACGCCGATGTCGCAGAAGCAATCGACTTCTGTGAGTACTACGCCGCGCAGGCGCCCGCTCTGGCGGGAGAGCACGAGACCTATCCGCGACCGGGCGAATCGAACACATCGATGCTCGTCCCGCTCGGCGTCGGAGCCGTCATATCCCCCTGGAATTTTCCGCTCGCCATCTTGACCGGCATGGCAATCGGCCCGGCAATTGTCGGCAACACACTCGTGCTCAAGCCGTCGCCAGACACACCAATCGTGGCGCAGCAATTCATGAAATGCGCTCGAGAGGCCGGCTTTCCGCCGGGAGTGTTCAACCTCGTCACCGGGGCCGATGCAGACATCGGCGACCACCTCGTCGACCACCCGCGCACCCGCTTCATTAATTTCACCGGCTCGCTCAGCACCGGCATTCGGATAAACGAGCGAGCCGCCGCAGTTCATCCCGGCCAACTCTGGATCAAGAAGGTTGGCCTCGAGATGGGCGGCAAGGATGCCCTCATCGTCGACGAGACCGCCGATCTCGACTACGCCGCTCGAGCGGCGGTGGCCAGCGGCTACGGGTTCGGCGGCCAGAAGTGCTCGGCCATGAGCCGCCTGATTGCCGTCGACAGCATCCATGATGCGCTGGTGGAGCAGTTTGTTGCTTTGACGTCCGAACTGGAGATCGGCCCTGCCACCCAGAATCCTGACTTCAGCGCTCTCATCAACAAGCGGGCCCAGGAGAAAACCCTCGGGTACATCGACATCGGCAAGGATTCGGCCAAGCTCCTCACCGGCGGATCGCCCGGTCCCGATGGCGGGCACTACGTGACCCCAACAGTTTTTGCCGACGTCGCTCCCGATTCGCAACTCGCTCAGGAAGAGATCTTCGGGCCGGTGGTTTCCGTCATCCGGGCGACCGACTTCGACGACGCCCTGGCTATCGCCAACGACACCATGTTCGGCTTGACCGGGGGTCTCATCTCAAACGACCGCACCCGACTCGATCGAGCCAAGCAGGAGTTCGAGGTTGGCAACCTGTACCTCAACCGCAAGATCACAGGGGCCTTCGTCGGACTACAGCCCTTTGGCGGGCTCCGACTGTCGGGAACCACGGTAAAGGCCGGCGGTCCCTACTACCTCCGCCAGTACCTGGCTGAGAAGACGGTGGCCGAGCGACGCCTAACTTAAGTCCAGATCAGGCGGGCCGTCGGGAAGGTCGATGAGCTGGACTTCTGCCTGGACGCCAGCCTGGGCAATTCTCTCATAAGCAACGGGGACCCGGTAGCGCTCGAAGTCAAACAACGTCCCTTTGTAGTACTTGGTTTGATCGAGATCGATCCGGGCAACAACAACCTCATCCTCGGTGGTCACCGCCTGTCGCACGATCTGACCGGAGGGAGCGATAATCGCCGACTGGGCAAGCGACTCGACGCCCTCTTCGATCCCACCCTTAGCTACTCCGATCACGTAGGTGCCGTTCTGATATGCACCGGCTTGCATGACAAGATGATTGTGAAATGACTGCAGGGGCGTTTGAGTCGGGTCGGGTGCGTAGTTCAGAGGCGTGTTGTACCCGATGATGATGAGCTCGACGCCCTGCAGGCCCATCACCCGATAGGTCTCCGACCAACGGCGATCGTTGCAGATGGCCATGCCCAACGTTGCGTCGAAAGCGTCCCAGACCGGGAACTCGTCGCCCGGCTCGAAGTAGCGGCGTTCGGCGTGCTGGAATTGACGCCAGGGCTCGAACTCATGGTGACCCGGGATGTGCACCTTACGGAAGATGCCGACTGTCCGGCCGGCCTTGTCGACAAGGTGATACACGTTGTAGCGGTGACCGTCGGCAGTCTTGAGGGCATATCCGAGCGTGAACCCAACGCCCAGACGCACCGCCTCGTCCCACAACGGCTGGGTGTCGACATTGGGCATCTCGGTCTCATAGAACTCATCGGCCTCTTCAATCGGCATGATCCAGCGCGGAAAGAACGTCGTGAGAGCCAGCTCGGGAAAAGCAACCAGCTCGGCGTTCTGGGCGGCTGCGTCGCGTAATAGGTAGATGAGGCGCTCGACCACCTCCCCACGCGAGTCGGCCCTTTGAATAGGCCCCATCTGGGCGGCGGCAACGGTGAGATGTCGTGTCATTACGTCTGGTTCCTTCGGCGCCCGCAGCGTAGTCTGCCACTCACGTGAGCCCAGTGGCCGAGCTGAGGATGCAACCCGTTGGCGCTGCCCGCGTCCACCCGTATCATCCCATCGAACCCGTGAGGAGCCCAGGTATGAGCAATGTTGTGCGCGCCGCACTCGTCCAGGCCGAGTGGACCGGTGACAAGGAATCCATGGTTGAAAAAAGCGTCGAATATGCCCGCCAAGCGGCCGCCGATGGAGCCCGGGCACTGTGTTTCCAGGAGATTTTCAGCAGCTCTTACTTCTGCAACGTACAGGATCCAAAGTACTACGACGAGGCCGAAGAGATCCCATCCGGCCCAACGATTCAGCGCATGATCGCACTGGCCAAGGAAACCGAGATGGTGCTGGTCGTCCCCATCTACGAGCGGGTTGACGAAGGAACGTTCTACAACACCTCGGCAGTGATTGACGCCGACGGATCCTTCCTGGGCATCTATCGGAAAACCCACATCCCGCAGGTTGAGGGCTTCTGGGAGAAATTCTATTTCCGCCCGGGCAATCTCGGCTACCCGGTATTCGATACGGCCGTTGGTCGGATCGGTGTGTACATCTGCTACGACCGGCATTTCCCCGAGGGGTGGCGCGTGCTCGGCCTCAAGGGCGCCAAGATCGTGTTCAATCCGTCTGCTACCACCCGCATCCATTCCCGCTACCTGTGGGATCTCGAGCAGCCGGCAGCTGCCGTCGCCAACGAGTACTTTGTCGGAGCCATCAACCGGGTCGGTTCTGAGGACCTCACCGACACCGACTATTACGGCTCCTCGTACTTCGCGAGCCCGCGCGGCCAGCTTGTCGGTGAAGCGGCCTCCGATGTCAAAGACGAGGTTCTGATCCGCGACCTCGACATGGACCTCATCGCAACAGTACGGCGACATTGGGCCTTCTACCGGGACCGGCGGCCCGACGTGTACGGCGAAATTTCCGACAAGTAGCCGCCAGCCGGTCGAGGCCCCCTGAAACCCACGCCCCCGACACGGCCCCCGGCCAGCCCGGACTCTGCCACCTTACGAATCGCTCCCGATGAGGAAGGTTGCCAACACCGGAATCGTGACACGGAGGGTCATTCGCTGTAGCTACTCAGGTTCTGGCCGATGTATATGGCATGCGTCGCACGCTGAAAATCCTCGGCCTCATCGGCATGGCTACCGCCGCTGGGGTGGCCGCTGCCAAACGCGTAACCCCTGAAGGCTCGCCGGCAGACTTCGACACAATCGACGCCATCCCCAACGTCTCCCATGAGCTCAGGCAGGCCCTCAACCGGTTCGAGGAACGGTTCGGCACCTAGCGGCCATGCGCTCCCACATCCGATT
>JAUXJL010000212.1 GCA_030624805.1 Acidimicrobiia bacterium | reverse complement strand
GGCGATTTCGTGATACTCACCGCGTTTGGTGCAGGCTTCCACTGGGCCTCGGCGGCCCTGCAGTTCTAGGAGGAATCAGCTGCGACCGGGCGAGTGCCCGGGCGGTTCCTCCATGCCAGCGCCCGATCGGCCAGGTTCTCGACCGGAAGCATGGAGGCGAAAGCAACCCCTGCCAGCTGGTACGGGAACAGGATGGCCATAGTGGCGAGCACTCCGACATGGAAGGCCCAGGCGGCGGCCACCCATGTGGTGCGCCACCGCCCGCTCAGTAGGACTACGGGAGCGCTCAACTCCACGAGCACACTTGCTACCGCCAGTGGCGGGAAGATCCATGCAAATTGGACGAGCCAGGCCCCGATGGGGGAGTGGACGTCACCGAGCTGGATCTTGAGCAAGTTGTCGTGGGCAACCTGGTTGCGAAGGATGTCGCCGGCGAGCCAGTCCATGCCCCCGTTGCGGAGCTTGGCGAGCCCGGCGATGACATAGGCGACGACTACGACGAGGGTCATGACTCGCAGCGCCCATCCGTAGTCGTGGCTGGGGGTGTCGTCCTGCGGTGGAGTCCGCCCGACCGCGTAGGCAGCGTCGGCCGGGCTGAAGGCCAGGATGATGACGTGGAGCACGAGCAGGTTCTCGGTGTGGAGCACCTGCCCCCACGAGTTGCCGTGTGTGGTGAGCACGAGCAAGAGGACCGCGAAGGCTGGTGCCACTATGTGGAACCGCCAGCCGAGCATAAAAGCGGCGGCCGCCCCGAGGGCGAGTGCGGTCAGCACGAGGACCAGGCCCGCCGACAGCGGCTCATCGAGCCACGCCAGCACTCCGACCGGCTGGAACCGTCGGATGGGGAGGCGAGCCGTGTCGAGCCAGTGGAAGGACCGGATGATGACGAATACCACTGCGTAGCCACCAACGAGTATGCGCACTACCGCCAGCCGGCGGGCCGGCGCCTCTTCTGATAACCAGCGCCGGCAGCCGTGCCTCATGGTGAGCACCTGGCGTGGACGACACGCTGCAAGGGCGCTTCGCTCTCATCGAAGTAGGCGATGACGTCGTAGGTCTCGGTGACAATCTCAACGACAGCCGCCGCCGGCACGTTGGATAGGACCTCACGGCACAAGTCGCCGGCCTCGCCCCGGCTAATGGCGCGGGATAAGGTGGCGGCAGCCTGGATGACCTCTCGGGTTCCGCCGATATCGCCGGGCCGGAGTGTCAGGGCAGCTCCAGCCGCGTCGAAGCCGACCGCCGAGTTCACTGTGGTCCGCTGGGGGCGGGCCGTGCTGAACATGGGATAGGTCGAAAGTGGGAAGCTGTCCCGGTAGGGGGAACCCACTACGGGCGCCGCCACTGCCAAGACCATCACGGCCGAAACGGCGCATCTGGCCATCCGATTCATGACTCAAGCGTAGATTGCAGAGCCGTGGAGCAACATCGAAATTCTGTTCAACAGCGAATCCGCCTGGGAGTCATCACCTGGGTGGTGTTTCTGGTGGGAGTGCGGCTGTTGATTCTTCAGCCGGAGCGATGCGGGAATGTCACCGCGGCGGAGGTGAGAGCCGCCGCGGCCACCACAGTCGATTGGCTGGTTGCCAACCAGGCTTCCGACGGTGAGTGGCTGTACAGGTACGATGCCGACGCCGATCGCAACCTGGGCGGATACAACACAACCCGCCACGCCGGATTGACGTTCTCGCTCTACTCGGCCGCCGACGCCGGGCTGGCCGGAGCGCTCCAAGCCGCCGACCTGGGGTCGGTTTGGCTTAGGGAGCGCGTCATCGAAGCAGGCGGTGGTGTGGCGGTGGACGAGCCGGGAGCCTCAGCGGTGCCGATCGGAGCCTCGGCGCTGTGGGTGGTGGCACTGGGGGAGCGACGGCTTGTGACCGGCGAAAACATCCATGACGAGTTGTTGGTTGGGCTCGGCCGATTCCTCGAGTCTCAGATCGAGCCGAGCGGCGCCGTTTCGGAACGATGGGATCGTGGCAGTGATCGGCTGGTGTCCGGTGCCTACTCGGAGTTCTTCACGGGTGAGGCCTACTTTGCGCTGGCCCGTCTGGAGCGGATCCTCCCCGGCCAGGGTTTCGGTGCTTCGGCGGACCGCATCGGGCGCTACTTGGCACTCGACCGTGATGATGCCGAAGACCGCTTCCCGCCGGTCAGCGATCACTGGGCTGCCTACGGGCTGGCCGAGACAGCGTTCTGGCGCCCGCTCAGCCAGGTCGAGCATGACTACGCGGTCCGGCTCGGCGATATCTTTGGGCCCCAGGTCAGGTATGCGGCTCAGCGCACCGAGTCGTGGTTCACGCATCGGACCCGGGGACGCCAGACGCTCGGAGCCGGCCTCGGAACACTGGGAGAGGGAGTCACCAGTTTGTGGCTGCTAACCCAGCTCGACCCCGGGTCCCCGGATCTCGAAGAGGTCGCCGCCGAACGGGCATCATGTGTCGCCGGGCTGATGGTGGAACGCCAGATCGACCCGGTTGAGGCCATGGAGTTCAAGAATCCGGCCCGGGTAGCCGGTGCCTGGTTCCAGTTCGGGGTTACACAGATGGATGATCAGCAACACACCCTCTCGGCGCTTTTGCGAACGCTGCCTGTCCTGGACCCCGCGGTATGAGCGTGTTGCTGGCGGTCCTTCTGCTGGTAACGGCCCACAATCCGCCGCGGCGGCGGGCGGAGTTGACCAATCGCCCGCAGGTCATTCTGGCCGGAGGGGCGCTCACCCTCGCAGTGCTTGTCATTCTCGGAGGGGCGGGTGACAGCATTCTCGACGCGCTCGATATCAGTGCCCCGACACTGCGGGTCGCGGTCGGGTTGGTGTTGGCGGCCAGGGGGCTGTTGGATCTCGCCAGGCGGTTGCCCGTTCCCGGGGACGGGCTGGACGGGATGAAGGGGGCGATTGTCCCGGTTTTCTTCCCCGTGCTCCTTCGCCCCGAGCTGGCCCTCGCTGCCGTCTCAGTTGCTGTTGACGGTGGTCTCGGGGCCATGACCTTTGGTGCGGCGGTGGCGCTCGGCCTGGTGCCTGCGGTGCCTCGTCGCTATTGCCGTGTGCTGTCGGTTGTGGCATCCACTCTGCTCGTTGCTCTCGCTGTCGACCGCATCATCGACGGAGTGTTCGCACTGTGACGGCTACTTGAAGCCGGCGTCTGTCTTGCCGATCGCGGCCGACGCATTCTCACCGACTTGGGTGACGACAACGATGACAACCACCGCAATGAGCAGGAGGAGCAGAGCATATTCCACCAGGCTGGCGCCCTCGTCGCTGCGCCGCCACGTCTGAATTCGGACCCAGAGCCACATCGGTTAACTCCTCGTTTGCTGCCTACATCATTCGGCAAAGTCGCGAAAATCACCATAGGTCTTCCGTATCAGAATCTGTCGGTATCTCAGCCACCGAGAAAACTCTTGAGAATGCCATCCGCACCCCGATACGATCAGTCCTCCACAACGCCGGGAGGACCGTGCGACCAGCAGTAGCACGTCCCGGTGTCCCCAGGCCGGGGGTCATTTACCGATTCGCCGCCTGGCTGGGTCTCTCAGTCATGCGGTGGCAGCGCTGGCGGTTTGATCTTTCGGGCCTCGAGAGCGTTCCGCTACGGGGCGGATGTGTCATCGCTGCGAATCACACGTCTTTCTGGGACTTCTTTGCCGTTGCCCGGTCTCCCTATCTTCAGCTGGGTCGACCGTCCCGCATCCTCGCCAAGGAATCGCTGTTCCGAATTCCGGTTATTGGTCGGCTGATTGCTCGCACGGGCTGCATACCGGTTGACCGGGGCAACGGTGCCCAGGCCATGGGTTCGGCCGTTTCGTCCCTCGACGGTGGGGAACTCGTACTCGTTCTACCGGAGGAGACCATCTCGCAGTCGTTCGACTTACTGCCGTTCAAGACCGGGGCGGTACGGATGGCGCAGGCGGCCCGGGTCCCTCTCGTGCCGGCGGTCTCGTGGGGATCACATAGATTCTTCACCACCGGACGGGGCCCCCGCTGGTCCTGGAAGCTGCCGGTCGGAGTCCGTTTCGGTGCACCGATGTGGGTTGAGCCCGAGGATGACATCGAGGTTGTCACCAAGGAGCTGCGGTCGCGGATGCAAGCCATGCTGGACGAGGTCATCGGAACCTATGCCGACGGAACTCCTGCCGGGGCGTGGTGGGTGCCGCAGCGTCTGGGGGGAGGAGCTCCCGGTCACGACTCAGTTGAACGAGTTGAGGGTGCAGTTCGCGCCCGGTGGCGGCGCAGGCGGTAACGCGCTGGAGCAAGCTACTTCTTCGGCAAGCTGGCGGCGAAGGCCACGCCCCTATCGATCCAGCCGGCGAAATCGTCTTCCGCCGAGAAGCCT
>JAUXJL010000028.1 GCA_030624805.1 Acidimicrobiia bacterium | reverse complement strand
GCTACCTGGCCGGTCGGCGATGGGCCGGGCCCGCTCGGCCTCGAGCTCGATGGGAACAACAACGTATACGTGGCAGTAGCCACCTTTGATCCGGCCACCCATGGTGTCTATCGGGTCAGCCCGGACGGTGTCAGCTCCCGGCTGCCGGGGTCCGCCGCCATCGCCTTCCCCAACGACGTTTCCTTCGACCCGGCAGGCAATCTGTACGTCTCGGACACCATCGCCGGCGGCGTGTGGAGATTCCCGCCCAACCAGGCCGCCGAGCCGTGGTTCGTGGATCCGCTCCTCGCCGGCAACGGTTCGGCCGGCTTCCCCTTCCCGATCGGGGCCAATGGACTGGCCTGGAGTGACGGCACGGTCCACGTCGTCAATACCGAGTTGAGCCACCTCGTGTCCATCCCGGTCAGCGACGACGGCTCGCCCGGTGCCCCCGTCGTGACCTCTCACCCGCAATATGTGGCTCCCGATGGGATCGCCGTCGGCTCCGACGGCCGCATTTACACCGCCCTCATAGCCCAGAGCTCTATCGCCGCCCTCGATCCGGCCACCGGCAGCCTCGAGTACCTCGCCACCGCCAAGGACGGAGTGGATTTCGCCTCCAGCCTCACCTTCGGAGAAGGAGTGTTGGACCCGATGAGCCTCTATGCGGTCAACTTTGCCGTCGGTCCGCCGGGTGCAGGCCCGGCTCTACTTCGGGTCGGGGCCGGCACCGCCGGTGAAGCCCTCGAGCGACCGGTGATTCCGACCGGGGTTCCCGGACTGCTCGGCCAGGATCACACGGGGATCACGGTGCCGGACATTGAGGAGGCGATTGGGTGGTTTACCGATGTAATCGGATGCCAGGCTCCCCTCACTTTCGGGCCGTTCCGTGACGACGAGGGCACCTTCCTGCAAGACCTGCTCGATGTCGATCCCCGGGCGGTGATCAACCAGATCACGATGGTGCGGTGCGGGAACGGGTCGAACATCGAGTTATTCGAATATGAGGCCCCCGACCAGGACACCACCAACCCCCGCAACTCCGACTACGGAGGACACCACCTGGCCTTCTACGTCCAAGACATCGACGCCGCCGTTGCCTACATGGACGGGCAAGGTGTCGAACGGTTCCTGGGGCCCCTGCCGGTAACCGACGGCCCAGCAGCCGGACAGGTAATCAACTACTTCCGGGCACCCTGGGGTGACTTCATCGAACTCATCTCCTACCCGGACGGAATGGCCTACGAAGCCACCGCCGACACCATCCTCTGGAGCCCCAAAGACCCGACCCGGTGATCGACCGGCCAGCTCAGCGAAAGGGGGTTGATTCGAGCGCGCACAGTTCCACAACCACAAACCCTTCACGAACGAAGCAGCGTCAACACTGAATTCCCGAAGATCGACAGATCACGTTCAATCCGAAACCACCAGCCACCCCAACAAACACCACCCACCACTCCCCCCTATCTCCCAACCCGTTCGCGTCGGAGGCTCAGATGCCTTCATCCGCTTGAGGTCGTTAGCGATCCAGCGCCGTGATTGCTGCCGTGCGGCGGGGTTCCTTTGCGGAACCGTCGCGGACGGCGATTTGACAGGCGGCGTCCTCCATTGAACCGAGGCGCCACTCCCAAATCGGTGGGCCCTCAGCGGCACTCCCCAGGACACCCAACCACTCCCCCATGCGATAGCCGCCACCCAGCCGTTGCGACCGGCTTTGCAGGCAACCCCGCTCACCCGGAGAAACTCTCATCCGGAGAAACTCTCGTCCGGAGAAACTGTTGTCACGGCTTGCGTACACATGGCACACTTGGCAGGCGGAAGGGAGGGCATCACGCGGTTCGAGTCGTCGGTCACTTCGATTTCCTGGATCCCATCTGAGTCGATGACGGGACCACTTCGGGTACCGGTCGACGTCGGGATCGGGCACTATGACGACACGCCGCCGGACCACATTGACAGTCTCGAAAAGCTGCGGCAAGACGACCGGTTCCGGTTCGCCAACCACCTCCGGGCCTGGATCGAAGTCGAAGGAGACCACATCGTCGACAACGGGTATGCAGGTCACGGCCTCATGGGAGCGACAACGCTGGCGTTGGGACCGGGCCACGTCACGATCCCAGCCGTGTCGCTCCCCGACCTGCACGCACATCCGGTAGTGACCGAGACCTCAGTGACTTTCGCCCAAACCGCAGGAGGACGAACCGGAGTGCCACTCCCTCACCGCATCAACCGACCGCCTTTCGTGAAGATAATGGCACCCACGACGTGGACGACGCTCTCGCTGACCCTTCACGTTGACGGAAGCCACGAGTTCGAGCTGGCCGGTGCCAGCAAGATGCCTCGCCACTGGCTCTACGACGAGGATGGTGATGTGGTGGCTAAGAGCGGGACCATCGACTTCCATAGATGGACCCGTGAAACCTTCGGCAAGAACACGCCGTGGGGCGGTGCAGATTCTCACGTCATCGTGACCTCAGCAGTAACTGCGCTCGAACGTGTCCTCTCCGAGAGGATTATGCACGAAGGAGCCAAGCCAAACATTCGCAAGCTGGCGGAGGGCGAAGTGCTGGTCCGTGAGGGAGAGGCCGGTGACGATCTCTTCCTCCTGCTCGACGGGCTGCTGGCAGTGGAAGTGCACGACGAAGCAGTCGCCGAGGTTGGCCCGGGGGCAGTGCTCGGTGAGCGTTCGATCCTGGAAGGGGGGGCGCGCACCGCAACGCTGCGGGCCGTCACGCCCGCCAAAGTCGCCGTTGCACCGGTCGATCAAATCGACCGAGTCACGCTGGCAGAACTCGCGCAAGGCCATCGACAGCAAGAGTCGCCGGATTAGGGCAGGACCACCGTTCCCAGCATCGGAATATCAGGCTGACCGTTGTCGATCAGGTCCACAACTGCCTGCTGCGGCGAAAGACCATCATGCACTCTGCGGGCAAGAGCCGCCACAACCCGCGGAGCCGCAAACGAGGTCCCGCTCCATTGGGCCCAGCCGTCGAAATTGTCCGGATCAGCCCCGGCGGCGTCGGGCGGCTCGGCGCCATTGAAGCCCTGGAAGAATGAGCTCACGACATCTGTACCCCGGCTGCACGCCCTCACCCAGGACCCATAATTGGTGTAGGAGGCCGGCCGCTCATCTTCGTCGAGGGCTCCAACGCTTACCACGTTGGGCAGTGCCGCCGGGTAGGTCGGCACGCAGGTGGCGTCATTGCCGGCTGAGGCGACCACAACCACGCCAACCTCGTGGAGCGCCGCGACCGCGTCGGCCAGTACCTCCATGCCGATTGGCGAATAGCTACCGAAGGACAGGTTGACAATGTGCGGGCGTTGTTCTTCGGCGAGCTGAGAGAGATCCCACAGCACCTGGGCGATCTCCGCCTCATCGCCGTCTCCATAGGTGGTGAGGACCTCGAACACCTCGAACCGGCACCCCGGTGTGAGTTGCTCGATGACACCGGCGACGAACGTGCCGTGGCCGGCCACCGGATCGAGGTAGTTGTCGCCGTCCTCGTCCGGGGCGTCGCCGTCGGCGTTGGGATCGATGTGGATGTCCATACCTTCCAGGCCGTCGGGTGGATCGACCGCAGCGATCCCAGTGTCGAGGATGGCGATGCGCACACGGTCTGCTGGCTCGCGCTCCTGGGCGACGGGGCCGGGGGCCGGCCGGGCCGTACTGCGACGCCGGCCCGTCGCCTGAAACCAGGGGGCGGCCGCCGGGTTGGGGTTGGCGCTCGCCATGAACGGATTGGCCGCCACAGCTCCCCCGCCCCCGCAGCAACAACACCCGCCTGCGGCGCTCGCCATGAACGGGCTGGCCATGAACGGACTGGCCATGAACGGATTGGCCAACACTGAGCTGGCCATAAACGGGTTGGCCATGAGCGAGCTGGCCATGAACGGGTTGGCCTCCAAATCGTCGGCTGCGCCGGTCGAGGGGTGGGGTGGGCAACAGCCCATGGCGAACAGCACGTGGTTGGGTTGGGCGAAGATCCCGGCTCCCCGCAGCTCGCCCAACGCCTTCAGTGGGTCCGTAAGCCCGACAAACCTCGACCAGGTGTCACCGAGCAGCTCCGAATAGTCGATCGCATCGTCGGGAAAAGACTCGGTAAGGATGGCCTCGGCCGATTCGGTCATACCGGACCGCACCAGCAGCTCGCCGGGTCGAAAAGCCATGCCACCTCCGGGGGTGAACTGCACCCGCGCCTGCCAGGGTCCGTTGGCCATCAGGACTCTCCTTCCTCCGACCAACCGAGCCTACTCGGCGGCCTACGGCGCGGTGGGAACGAGCCGTGACCTCGTCAGTTCCAACGCATCGGCCATGCTCATCTCCCGGCCGGTGGCGGAGGCCTGCTCGAAGCCAGCGGCCCCGAGTTCGGCGCCCGCCCGGGCGAGCAGCTCATCGCTATGGCGCCGGTCGTCCTCGTACAGGACCAGGCCCGTCTCGGCCAGTAGACGCTCACCCTTGGCGTGAAGCTCGACGGCCGTCGTCCAATCCTCCCGGTGGCCGGAGAGACGGGCGGCCACAATCATCGAGAACGCCAGCACAGTGACCGAGCCTTGAACCACCGAGTGTTCGAAGCATGCCAGTTGATGACGGGCCGCGGCCTCGAAATCACCAAGGCGGAGCGCCACCTCAGCAAGATTGGCGAGGGCGGTCCCGATGTATCCGTCGTTACCAAGGACCCGATACAGCTCGAGCTCTTTTTCGAACGCCTCCCGGGCCGACTCCAGATCGCCCTGGGCGCCCAAAGTGGTGCCCAGCAGGTTGTACATTCGGGAACGGCTCCTGTCAGTGAGAGGTCGCTCCAGCGCGCTCCGGGCTACTGCTACCGCACCGTCCAGATCTCCGGACCGCCGGGCGATCTCGCCGCGGGCCCGGTCGACGGCAACCTCATCCCACTCGGGGACGCCTTCCTTCTCCCGGAGCGCGTCGGCGTCGTCCACCAACCAACGGGCGGTCTCAACCGCACCGGTCCGCAGATGGAGGTAGGCGAGTGTGGTGAGCAGAGAAACCCTGGTCGCCGACGGGTCCGGCAGCGAGTCGACATAGTGGGTGAGCTCTTCGATGCCGTCGAGGAACGTGTGACGGGCGTCGTTGTGATACCGACCAAGCGTGCATGCAATCTGTTGCGCCGCCTCTTGACGATCAGGTGGAAGCAGCAGGATCAGACCTCGGAGGTTGTCCAGCTCAACGGCCACTTCACCCGCCCACGAACGCCCGGCCGGCAACCATGGGCCCAGCCTCTCGAGGAAGTAGGCGGAGAGTCGGGAGGCCACCTCCGCAATACTTTCGTCTTCGTCGAACAATCCTCGCCCATAGCTGCGCATGGTTTCGAGCAGCCGATAGCGGGTTGTCTCGGCCGTCAAGTCGGTCTCCACCAGCGACCGGTCAACGAGCGACCAGACGAGGGGAGCAACCTCGCGGGCGTCCAAGTCCGGGCGCCCGATGGCGGCCGCGGCGGTTTCGATCGAGAAGCCAGAGCTGAACACCGACAAACGACGGAACGCCATCCGTTCGTCATCGCTCAGCGACTCGTAGCTCCACGACAGGAGATCTTCGACACTGCCGTGTCTGTCGGTCGGGGAGGGATCCCGGCTTCGCAGAATCCGGAACCGGTCCTCGAGTCCGGCGAGAATCTCAGCCGGTGATTCGACGGCCACCAGCGCCGCGGCCAGCTCGATCGAAAGTGGCAGACCATCGAGTCTTCGACAGATCTCGCCGACCACTCCGGCGTTGTCTTCATTGACTTCGAACCCGGGGCGGGCCGCCGCCCCACGCTCACCGAACAGACGGCCTGCGGCAGAGGAGAGAACGCCCCCCGCACCGACGCCGCCGGCGGCGGGAACATCGAGGGGGTCGACGTGCCACAAGATCTCGTCCGGCACCCGAATCGGCTCCCGGCTTGTGGCCAGCACCGCCACGCCCGGGCACTCTGCCTGCAATGACATGATGTGCTGACGGCAGGCATCGAGGAGGTGCTCGCAGTTGTCGAGCACAATCACCGCCTGCTGTTCCCGGAGCTGATCGATGACGTCGTCCCAACGCTCTCGCCCCGGCTTGGTCGGCGCCCCGACCGCGTCGGCGACGGCAGGAGCGACAAACCCCTCGTCGGACACGCCGGCAAGGTTGACAAGCCAGACTCCGTCCCGCCAACCGGAGGCGAGGCGAACCCCAACATCTTCAGCAACCCGGGTCTTGCCGACGCCTCCCGGGCCGAGCAACGTAACCAACCCTCCGGCTTCTACCCGGTCGGCGACTGCAGTCACGAGATCCTCACGCCCGACCGAAGCGGTCGGGCGGTGCACGATGTTGTGCCCATCGGCCGGAACGGCCCGCACGGCCGGAAAGGAATCGCCCAAACCCGCACCCACCAGCTGATAGAGGTTCTGTGGCTCATCGAAGTCTCTGAGACGGAAGCGACCCAACCGGCGCAGCTGGGAACCCTCCGTCGCTCCGAGTACATCGGCTGTGTCTTGCGAGACGAGCACCTGCCCGCCGTGAGCGGCCGCCGAGATCCGGGCCGCCTGGTGAACCGCCAGTGCCACATATTGGCCACGGCGGGGCGAGGCCAGGCCGGTGTGGACCCCAATCCGGACCCGGACCTGGACGTCCTGGGCCCACGGCTCGGAGGCGAGCCGCTGCTGAGCTTCGGAACAGGCCAAGATCGCATCCTCGGCTCGTTCGAACGCGATAAAGAACGAGTCACCTTCGGTGGACACTTCGTAGCCGCGGTGCCCCTCCCACGCCAATCGCAACAGCTCGCGGTGGCGATCCAGCAGGTTCACATAGGTTCCGGCCAGCTGGTGAAACAGGCGAGTCGAACCCTCGATGTCGGTGAAAACAAACGTCACCATGCCGCCGGGAGCGGAGACCCTTCTCGAGGTCATGACAACAGTCTTCCATGCCACGAGAGCGCGTGTCGAGCCGTCGCATGCCACAACTCGGGTGGCACCAGGCGAACGTTGAGATCAGACGCCAATCGTTCAGACGAGAGCATCCACGAGGGCTGCGATGTCCTTCTCATCGTTGTAGGGCGCCAAAGAGACTCGAAGGCGACCACCGCGGGAGCTACATACGATTCCGATGTCTCGTAGTCGTTCCAGTGTCCCGGCCAACCCATCACCTCGCCGTCCGAGCGAGAGGATGTGCGACGAAGCTGCCGGGTCTTCCAGGGGGCGGAAGGGACTCCAGCCGTGTGGCTCGAGGGCATCCACGAGAAGATGCGCCAGCCGGGCCGACTGATGCTCGATGTTCTCGACCCCTATCGCCAGCAGCTGATCGATGGCCGCAGTGAGGCCGACGGCCGACACGTATGACATTGTCGACTGGGTATAGCGGCGGGCATCCACGGCTAGCAGCATTTGTGTGGCGTCGAACTCGAAAGGGTCGGGAGCGCCCATCCACCCTGGCAACGGTGGGACCCTCTCGAGCACTGCGGGTGTGAGCACCCCAATCGCCACTCCGCCATGTCCGCCGAGCCACTTGTACCCGCTTGAAACCACAACATCAGCCCGCCAGGCTGCGATGTCGGTCTCTGTCGCACCTGCACCTTGGGTCGCATCGACGACGAGCGTGATGCCGGCCTCGGCAGTCACCGCCCGCAGCCGGGCGATGTCGACCACCGTTCCCGTGGCGTATTGGACCGAGCTGACCGCGATCAATGACGTGTGCTGGTCTATCCGGGCGATGAGATCAGCCGTGAGGTCGGTTTCGGGGTCGTCTTCTACAAAGAGGACGCGACATTCGCCACGTTCGGCCAGGCGTAGCCACGGTCGGGTTACGGCTGGAAAGTCGGTGGCCACGGCGACAACCGTGGCTTCAGGAGGCGGCGGGAGCATCAGAGGGGCCTGACCGAGCAACTCACTGGCGCTCGACACAATCGCAATCTGGCTGGAATCCGTTTGCAACAGTCGGGCGGCGCGCTGGCGAAGGGCGTCGAGGAAGCCCACTTCATCCTGATCCGACATATAGAGGTTGCCGTGGCGTCCGATGGCGTCGAGAAAATGATGCATTGCCTCGACGGCCGGGCTTCCAATCAGACCGAGCGAAGCCTGATTGAGGTAGATGCCGTCTTCCAGCGTTGGATAGTCAGACCGTTCGAACAGCGAGGAAGACATACGACACCTCCATACGTTGCCGGACACCCGGATCACCAATTCGGAACACGATCGGGGAGGACAATACATCGGGCCGCCCATAGCCGCCGAACGATGATCGTTCTGCCCCAAGCTGGACGGGCAGGATCGTCTAGGAGGAGAGTGACTCCTGGTTGGGCCGCGACCAGTCGTTTGTGGCCACATCGGGCGGCCCGCTCGGCGTCCCACGCGCTCGAGAGCTCGGGCAGAGCCGGGGCGCCTCAATCTGGCGGCTACGATCGTCGCATGCTTCGGGAAGGTTTCTAAATGCGATACCCGCCGGCTGGTTGGGCGGCGGAGCACTAATGGACGTGCCGGTACACGATGTTCTCATTGTGGGGGGCGGCGGAGCCGGGCTCCGGGCAGCCATTGCCATTGCCGAGGAAAACCCGGAGATCACGGTGGCCGTCATCTCGAAGGTCTACCCGATGCGCAGCCACACCGTCGCGGCCGAAGGTGGGGCGGCGGCGGTGATCAAGGGCAACGACTCACTCGATGACCATGCCTATGACACCATCTCGGGCTCGGATTGGCTGGCCGATCAGGACGCAGTAGAGGTGCTCGTGTCGGAGGCGCCGGGCGAGATGATCCAAATGGAGCACTGGGGGTGTCCCTGGAGCCGGGAGCCGGAGGGCGAGGTTGCGGTGCGCCCCTTTGGTGGCATGCAGACCGAGCGGACCTGGTATGCGGCCGACAAGACCGGCTTTCACATGCTTCACACCCTGTTCCAGACCTCGCTGAAATTCGACTCCATCGTCCGTTACGACGAGTGGTTCGTGACAGGCCTGGTGGTAGAGGATGGCCGGCCCCAGGGTGTGACTGCCATCGAGCTGAAGAGCGGCGAAGTACACGCCATCGGCGCCAAAGCCGTGATCCTGTGTACGGGTGGGGCGGGGCGGGTGTACCCGTTCACCACCAATTCGGCCATCAAGACCGGCGACGGCATGGCGCTGGCCTACCGAGCCGGGGTTCCACTCAAAGACATGGAGTTTGTCCAATATCACCCGACCGGCTTGCCGGGGACCGGCATTCTCATTACCGAGGCCGCCCGGGGGGAGGGCGGCATTCTCGTCAACCGGGACGGTTACCGATACCTGCAGGACTACGACCTGGGTGAGCCGCTCGATCTCGACGACCCGCTCCACCCACAGAAGCGGACGATGGAGCTTGGCCCGCGGGATCGTCTCTCACAGGCATTCATCCACGAGCGTGCCCAGGGCCGCACCATCGATGGACCGCACGGCGACTATGTCAACCTCGACCTAACCCATTTGGGTGAACGGACCATTACCCGCAAGATTCCGATGGTGCGAGAACTGGCGGTCCGTTACGTCGGAGTCGACCCGGTTACCGAGCCGATCCCGGTGCGTACCGTGGTCCACTACATGATGGGAGGCATCGATACCGACGTCGAGGCCCGGACCTTGCTGCCCGGGCTGTTTGCCGCCGGTGAATGTGCGTGTGTCAGCGTCAATGGCGCCAACCGGTTGGGCTCGAATTCCCTGACCGAGTTGCTGGTGTACGGCCGCCGGGCCGCCCGATCGGCTGCCCAGTTTGTCGGCGAAGCCCCCGACGTTTCGTTGGCTACGTTACGGACCGAGCAGGAAGCTGCCAGGCAGCGAATCTCTGACTGGTTGTCGACCGGAAGCAGTGGGGACGACACCGTGGCAGGGCTGCGCTCCATCCTCAACGACACCCTGGAGGAAGGAGCGGGGATCTTTCGTGACGAGTCCTCCCTGCAACGGGCCTGTGACGGGATCCGAGACCTAAAGCAGCGGTTCGAGAAGGTGAGATTGACCGACACGAGTGCGACGTTCAATTACGAACTGACCGCCGCCCTCGAATTGGAGAACATGCTCGATGTTGGGGAGGCGATCGCCCACAGCGCCCTGGCTCGGACCGAGTCGCGAGGCTCGCATCAGCGCACCGATCATCCCGAGCGTGACGATGAACGTTTCCTCAATCATTCGCTGGCCTACCAGACGGACCGGGAGCCCAGGATCGACTACCGAGATGTTGTGATCACCCGTTGGCCTCCCGGAAAGCGAACCTATGGCACCGACTGATACGGATCCGGGGACTCGCCCGGTCGTGTTGGATGTGTTTCGTTTTCTCCCGGACGCAGAAACTGAGCCACGCTTCCAGCGCTACGAGATTCCATACCAGGACGACCATGTGGTGCTCGACGCTCTCAACCACGTCAAGAACGAGGTCGACGCCACTCTGAGCTTCCGGTGGGCCTGTCGGATGGGGGTGTGTGGCAGCTGCGGCATGATGGTGAACGGTGAACCGCGCCTCACCTGCGAGGTGTTTGTGAGTGAGTACTACCCGGAACCGATCCGCATAGAGCCCCTGGCCCACTTCCCGGTGGCCCGTGACCTGGTGATCAACATGGAAGACTTCATGGAGAAACTGCCCACCGTCACTCCGTGGCTGGTGCCGGCCGATCCCAAACCGGTCGAAGAGGGTGAGTTCCTGCAATCCCCTGCACAACTGGCGGCCTACAAGCGGTTCAGCATGTGTATCAACTGCATGCTGTGCTATTCAGCCTGTCCCGTTTACGGTCTCGATGACACCTTCATGGGCCCGGCCGCGCTGGCACTGGCCCAGCGTTACAACATGGACTCACGCGATGGCGCAAAAGCCGAACGGGCCAACGTCGTCACCAGCCATGAGGGCATCTGGGAATGCACTTATGTGGGGGACTGCACCCGGGTATGTCCCAAAGAGGTCGATCCGGCAGGGGCCATCCAAATGGCGAAGCTGTCCTACGCCACCGACTGGGTCAAATCGATGCTGCTGCCCGGTGCTAACCGCTGATGGCTCTGATCGATCGTCACTACGTTCGTAAGCTGCCGGCAACCTGGTGGCTACGCAAGCCGACCTACCTGGTCTTCATGCTCCGCGAGCTCACCAGCGTGTTCGTGGTCGCCTACGCCGTATTCCTCATGGTGATGATCGGCCGGGCCGACGAGGCCGGCTCCTTCGCCGGCCTGTTCGACGCCCTCGATAGTCCACTCGGACTGGTGGTGCACCTGATCGTGCTGGCCGTGCTCCTGTTCCACACGATCACCTGGATCAATCTCACCCCCAAGGTGGTGGTGCTATTCCGGGACGACGAACAAGTCGACCCACGGCTCGTGGCCGGCGCGAACTACGTCGGGTGGGTGGTGGCGTCGGTTGTGGTCGCCTGGTTGGTGTTGCGGTGAGCGCCGAATCCAGGCCGGCCACGCCGCTCTGGTGGCTCCTGTTCTCGGCCGGAGGTGTCATGTCCGCAGTGTTCATGCCGGTCACCGTGTTCCTGATTGGCATCGCGGTGCCGGCCGGCTGGGTCGACCAGGAGGAGCTTCTCGACGCCGTACGGCATCCGCTCGGTCGGGTGTACCTGTTCCTACTGGTGTCGCTTAGCCTCTTCCACGGAGCCCATAGAATCCGGTATGCCCTGGTGGACTTGGGTTTTCCGGCATTGGGACGACGACAATGGCTCTTCTACGGGTTGGCCGTGGTCGGGACCCTCGTATGCGGGTGGCTGCTAGTGCGCCTGTAAAGTAGGCGGATGGAAGCGTCCCTGGAACCGGAGCATTTCGAGCTCAAAGCCATCACCAAGGACGGCCTCGAGGCGGCGGTTGATATGGCGGAGCGTTACCGGCTCCTCCAGCAACCGGCCCAATCACGAAGCATCTGTTTGGACGTCCTGGCGGTCGAACCAGACAACCAGCGAGCGATAGTGACACTCATCCTGGCGATCACCGACAAGTTTGGACAGAACAGCTCGCTCGGCTCGCCCCGGGTCGCCCGAGAATATCTCGAGGGGCTCAACGATGAACATGAGCGCGCCTATTACACCGGGATCATCGCCGAGCGTGAAGCGCGAGGTTTCCTGGAGCGTGGACCCGCCCAGGGGTTTGCCTACGACGGGTTCCGTGACGCGATGGAATGGTATGAGCGGGCAGCTGCGATTCGGCCGGAGGGCAACGACCTGGCGATTCTGCGATGGAATGCCTGTGTTCGCACGATTGAGGATCGAAAGCTCAAGCCTCGCAAGGAAGAACGCGAGCTGGGGCTCGAGTAACCGCCCGAATCATGGGCGCCGGGCGACCACTTTCGAGGCGTATGAGCGCTAGTCCGGGAGGTGGGTGAGGAGCAGCCCGATGGCCAGGAGGACGTGCGCCAGGGCGAGTAACTGCAGTGGATGCTCCCAGGTAGCCAGCAAAGTGGCCCGATCCCAGCGGGCCTCTCCTACCTGAGCGACCGCGTCGGTCGCCCTTCGTCGGACGTGCCGGGCCGGTGTCGACAGCATTCGTTGTGACATGCTGAGAACAGTGGCCGCCACCGCAACAACTCCGACGGCAAGCGACAGTGACTCGGTCTGGGCCCAATAGCCCACCAGGACGGGAAAGGCGCCCCATGCCAGGGCAAAACCCACGGTGGAGTGCACCCAGCGGGACCACTCGAGTGCGTAGGCGGCGGCCAACAGCACGCCGGCGGCCCCCCATACG
>JAUXJL010000291.1 GCA_030624805.1 Acidimicrobiia bacterium | reverse complement strand
TTCCGGAGGCAATTGCGATCCGCCATATGGGAGCCCGGGTGCTTGGTATATCGCTGTGCACGAACCTGGCCGCAGGCATCTCACCTACCCCGCTATCTCATGACGAGGTAAAAGAGGTTGCCATGCTTGCCAAAGACAAGTTCACTCGTCTGCTCGAGAATCTGCTCCCCCGCCTGGTGGAAGCCGATTCTTGATCGGACGGTCGATCGGGACTGTCGGCCCTAGGATTTTGTCGACAACCAAACTCGGAGCCGATCCATGCACATTGTTGTCTGCGTCAAGCAGATACCTGATCCCGCTAATCCCTATGAGCTCGATCCTGAGAGCCATTTCCTCCTCCGCCCCGACGAGCAGGTCTTGGACGACGGCGACCGGTACGGGGTGGAAATGGCCCTGCAGCTGGCCGAGGCATCCGACAGCACGGTTGCGCTTGTGTCAATGGGACCAGCCGGGAACCTGCAGGGCATCAGGCAAGCCTTGGCCATGGGAGCCGACAAGGCGATCATCATCGCCGACGACGGGTTGCGGGGAGCCGGTGCGCTCGACACAGCACAAGTCCTCGCCGCTGCAATCGGTCGTGAAGGCTTCGACCTCGTCATTTGCTCCACGGAATCGACCGATGGCTACAGCGGAGTGGTGCCTCAGCAGATAGCAGAGCTTCTGGCCGTCCCCGCCCTGACCTATGCGCGCAAGGTGACCGTGGACGCGACCGCGGTCACAATCGAACAGCAGACGGGCGGCGGCTACAACGTGCTCCAGGCGCCGCTCCCCGCGCTGCTCACGGTGACCGCCGGGGTGGTAGAGCCCCGCTACCCCACCTTCAAGGGGATCATGGCCGCCAAATCGAAGCCGGTTGAAGAGCTGGGCCTGTCAGAGCTCGACGTCGAAGTGACCGGCTCAGGCCAGGAGATCATGTCTGTGGCGCCGGCAGCTGCCCGGACCGCCGGAACCAGGATTGAGGACCAAGGCGAAGCCCACCTCGAAATCGTGGCCAAGCTCCAAGAACTGAAGGTGATCTGACTTGAACGTGTGGGTATTCGTCGAGGAAACCAATGGGGCCCCGGCTCCAGCAGGGCTCGAACTACTGACCAAGGCCCGCGACCTCGGGGACACGGCCGCGGTGTTGCTCGGACAAGACCAGGCCGCGGTCGCCGACCTGGGCAGATACGGCGCCGGGACCGTGTTCACACTGGCTGCCGGTGACGGGACGCTGCCGGCGGCCGGAGCTGCCGCCGCCATGGCCGAGCTGGCGGCCGCCGAGGCACCCGACCTCATCATGTTTGCTCTCAGCTACACCGATCGTGATGTGGCCGGCCGGCTCAGCGCCCGGCTCGGACGACCGGTCGTGTCGAACGCCACCGATGTTCGGTTTGAAGGCGACACCGTCGTGGTCGTGAACGAGATCTTCGGCGGCACCAAAGTCGTCGAGACAGCGATCCGGGCCGACCCCCCGGCGTTGGTGATTGCTCGACCCAAGAGCTTCACCGCCGAGCCGGGAGGAGAACACAGCCCGACGGTGACGGAAGTCCCATTCCCCGACACCGGCCATGCCGGCTCGGCGGTGATAACTGCGGTCCATGTCGAAGAGGCCACAGGCCCGAAGCTCGAAGAGGCCGACATCGTCGTGTCCGGGGGACGGGGTTTGGGAGCGGCCGAGAAATTCGAGTTGATGGACCAATTGGCAGACAAGCTGGGGGCCGCCACCGGTGCTACCCGGGCAGTCGTGGACGCGGGCTGGGTCCCGTATGCCAAGCAGGTTGGTCAGACCGGCAAGACGGTCAAACCGAACCTATACATCGCGTGTGGCATCAGCGGCGCCATGCAGCACCTGGTTGGTATGAAGGACTCCGGGACGATCATCGCCATCAACAAGGATCCCGACGCCCCCATCTTTGATATCGCCGACCTGGGAATCGTCGGCGACCTCCATCAGGTGATCCCCAAGCTGCTGGATGCGCTCGGTTGACGGGGCCGACTGCGAGGGATAGAAATGGCGGGTACGGTGATCGCATGGATCTTGCCCGCACCCTGGGTGTCCGGGCCGGAGCTCGGTTGGCCATCGTCGACCCACCGGTCCGCTTCGGCGAGGATCTCCAACTCCCGGCCGATGTCGAGTCGCTGACGCTGGAGGACCGAGACCTCGATTGTGTCATCCTGTTCATCAAAGACCGAACCACCCTCCCAAGCACCGTTGCATCCGCGGCCCGTGTCCTGGCCCCAACCGGCACGCTGTGGGTGGCGTGGCCCAAGCAGCTATCTGGGTACAACACAGACATGAACGGGGAGGCCGCCCAGGCGAGTGGTCTCCGGTCCGGCCTGCTCGATACCCGGCGATTGTCTCTCAACGATGGCTGGACGGCGATGCGCTTCATAGTGCGCGTGGACGACCGCGACGGGTGGAGCAAACGCTCGTTCGACTAATGACAAAATCGTCTTATGTCGCGATCGCGCGTAAGAACCTTGTCAGGTCCCGCCACCATTGATCGATTCAACTACCACTCGAACCTGAGGGTCAAGTAAAGGTCGAGGGCTAACGCCAGTCGGTGAAGCTTCCTGGGAGAAGTTCTTCCAGGGTATGGCTGACCGGCTCACCGTCCGGGCCCTCCATCACGACCCGTTGCACATCGAACTCGGCCATACGCTGGCGGCATTGTCCGCACGGAAAAATCGATGTCAGATCGGGCGAAATGACAGCCGCGGTCTCGAGCGCCCGCTCGCCCGACGCGATAGCGTGGCCGATGGCCACGGCTTCGGCACACAGGGTGGAGGAGTAGGCGGCATTCTCGACATTGGCACCGGTGTAGACAGCTCCGGACGCTCCGATGACGGCCGCCCCCACTCGTAGCTTCGAGTAGCGGGCGTAGGCCAGCTCAGAGGCAGCTAGGGCGGCGGCTAATAGTTCCTGATCGGTCATGCCGCGACGTTACCCGCTGTCGCCGAGGAGCGCAGCCACAAAGGGCTCCGGCTCGAAAGCGATGAGATCGTCCATGCCCTCGCCCACCCCGATGAGTTTGACGGGAAGATCGAGCTCCTGCTCGATGGCGAGGACTAC
>JAUXJL010000177.1 GCA_030624805.1 Acidimicrobiia bacterium | reverse complement strand
CCTCGGCAATGTCTTCCCACTTGTCGTTGATGTCTTCGACTTCGAGTACGACGCTCTCCTCTAGTTCGGCAACGGCGTCCACCTTGTCCTGGACCTTGGCTTGAGCGGTCTTGAGCCGCTGTTGCGTGCGCTGGGTTTGGCTCCGCCGCCGGGAGGCACCAGAGAGCGATCGGGAGCGCCTACCGCCAAGCAGAACGCCAATCACGTCGCTCGCCCCCGCCATCCACTCGTCCCGTTTGCGGGTATCGGCGTCCGTCTCCAGCTCTTGCATGCGGCGATAAGCGGCGGCCAGCCGGTCTCTAGTACGGTCGAGTTTGGTCTCCAATCGGTCGCGCACCTTGACGATCTCAACGTCGGCCGCCTCTTCGGCAGCTCGGTCGCACCGCTCTTGGAAGTCTTTTTCGCTCTCGCCGACCCGCGAATACAGTTTGAGCTTTGCGTTGCGGAACACCTCGACAGTGGCGTTTCGGTGCAGATGGTCCTTGACCTCGGTCTTGACCGAGACCCAGAACGATGCTGCATCGATGGGAGCATCGACGAGAGCGTATGCCGCACCGTCGGGTGCTTCCGACCGAAAGTCCCGAGCGTCGTAGTCGACCACCACCGCGTCCCCCGGCTCGAAGTGCTCACCGAGGGATGGGAACACTGCCTCCCAGGTTTGATCGTGTTTCAAATCGGCCTTGGCTTCGTCATAGACAAGATCGACCCGGGCAGCAATCATCGGCTCGAGCCGCCTCCCGGTCGGATCCGCCTCAACCAACTTTGCCCAGGGCGCGCCCGGATCCAGGTAATAGACGGGGATCCGGGCCGCCACTTCGGGTGCCACCGGTGTCTCATCGTCGCCGATGGTGGGTTCGGCTTGATTGCCGGCCTCCAGGCCGGCGGTGGCAGCCGGCGCTCGCTCACGATCATCACCGGTCAGGGTTTTGACGTCCTGCCTCGTTAATGGCCCTCGCAAATACGACATGGCCCACCGGGTCGAGAACACTACCGGTTCTGGCTCGCGAGTGTTGTGGAGTAGAAACTGGCGCTTGCCGAGTCCGCTGATCATCTTGTCGATCGTCTTCATATCGCTGCCGCCCTGTACCGATTCGAGCGCCTCGAGGATCCGGGCTTTGTCGCGCTCGGTCTGGAGACGGCCGATCATCCAGGTTCCCGTGTTTGACATTGCCTTGTAATCGAGGTCGACGGGGTTCTGAGTGGACAACACGAGGCCGACTCCAAATGCCCGAGCCTGTTTGAGCATCGTGAGGATCGGCTTCTTCGATGGAGGGTTGGCGGTTGGCGGGGCGTAGCCAAATACTTCGTCCATGTAGACGACCGCCCGCAGGTCGGTGGCGCCCGACTGTGTTCGCATCCAGGTCACCATTTTGGAGAGGATCGTGGCGACGACGAATTGACGTTCCTCATCTGAAAGGTGGGCTAGATACAGGATCGCAGCCTTGGGCCTCCCGTCCGGCTCGTACAGCATCTCTTGAATGTCGAGCGGCACGCCTTCCGCCCACGCTCCGAAGGACGGCGATGCCATCAGTCCATTGAGTCGCATGGCGAGAGTTGTTCGGTCCTTGCGGGCAAAGAATGCGTCGACTTCGAAGACGCCGAGCTTGCGCATCGGCGGGTCCTGAACCTGGCCGATGAGCGAAGCCATGTCAAGGTCGCGACCCTGGCTCCAGGCGTGTTCAATGATGTTTGCCAGCAAGATGTGCTCCGGCGCGGAGAGAGGGTCGGCGTCGATATCGGCCAGCGTGAGAATGCTCGCGACGAAGCCCTCGATCTCATCCCGACCAGTTTCTGCATCCAAATCCCAGTCCAGATCGGGTGCCGCCAGAGAACCGATCACGTTGACGGGTACTCCGGCCTTGGACCCTGGCGTATAGATGGTCACAGGGACGGTATCTTTCAGCCGGCGGATGGCTTCCAAACCGGGGTCCCATCCCGAGATTCCGTTCTTCCACAGGTCGGCCGTCTTCTGGCCGAGCTCCGCCGTGGAAATATCCTCCTTGCGCGCCTGATCGGTGCTCACCCATGGTTCAAAGTCGGCACCGTCGAAGTCGGGAAACAGCAGGCGAAGATTCCCCATGTCGCCCTTTGGATCGATGACGAGGGCAGGAAGCCCGGCCAACAGAGCCTCTTCGAGGAGGATCACACCGAGGCCGGTTTTTCCCGAACCGGTCATGCCGACTATGACTCCGTGGGTGGTGAGATCCGAAGGATCGTACGCGACGTCGTCGCCGGTCTTGTCGCCGGTTATGGGGTTGATGATGTGCCCGAGCAGAAAACCGCCTGCACTCATGGGGCAGTGGTCAATCGCTTCTCGAGGTGGTGGACCGCGTCTACTCCGTTCTCCACGCAGGTGACGAGGGACGGGTCGGTTCCCAGGTGGCTCCCCAGCTCCCCGATGAGACGCTCCCACAGTGGACCGATCGTGACAACCGGACGCGGCCGAGTGTCGCTGAACCTGGCAACGTACGCCAGGTTCCAAGCCACCATCAGTTCGGTGAAGGTTCCGATACTGCCGGGCAGCGCGATGCAGGCCTCGGCGATATCGACGAGCTCATGAATCCGTTCTGTCAGGCTGGCGGCCCGGACATGCTCCTGTACGTATCTGTTCGGGATGTCACGGTGTGGGAACACATCGGGGGCTGTCACTCCGGTAATGGTGCCCCCGGCAGCGTGGGCTCCCGAAGAAACGGCTTCCATCGATCCGCCGTACCCACCAGTCGCGACGGCATATCCGGCCTCGGCCAGCAGACGGCCAAGTTCGACTGCCTGGTCGTACTCTGGTTCGCCTGGAGCCCCTATGGACGAGCCAAAAACGGTAACCGTAGGTCTTCCCATGGGCCGCGATGTTAGTCGGCAGCGACAGCGCCTCTCCCTCTGGCCGGCCCCGGGAGTCAACCGTGTTACCCGGCCGGTCGGCTGCGATTCGCCCTTTTTGCGGATGGTCTCCTGGAAGGTTCAGCTACGTTGGGAATCGAGTCGACCACGGCTCTTTTGCTTGGTAGGACACACCGAAGCGCTCCGTATGAAGCATCAGGCGTCTGGCGGGCGACTGTGAGGGGATTGCTCATGGCGGCACCGTACCGTTCAGGCCTCGCATTTTGGTGGCTTTCCCGGTCAGGATCGGCAATAGAGTTTCGCCGGCGGCCCGGAGGTGGCAAACTGGTGGCTGCAGCTCGTTAGGAGAGACGAAATGGGATTCCTTGATACCATCAAAGGCTGGTTCGGCATGTCAGAGGACGCCGCCGGAGACGTCGGCGAGTCGACCGGCGATGGCGCCGGGGAGACCGGCGATGGCGCAGGCGACGCTTTTGAGGCCGTCAAAGACCAGGCCGAGGACGTGGTCGATTCTGTGAAAGACAAGTCCGACGGCGACGATGATGAGCCGGGAGAAGGCGCCGGCGAGTAACCGCCCATCTATCGAGAACGGAGAGAGAGCCTCGCGGGGCTCTCTCTTTCGCGTCTGGCCCATCCTCCTCGTTTCGGCGGGAGGGGCGGTAGGCGGCCTCATGCGGTCGTGGATGGGGGAGATTCGCTCTGAGTGGCCGTGGCCGACCCTGGCCGTAAATGTCGCTGGGGCCTTTGTGTTGGGTGTCGTTGTGATGGCTGGTCGTCGGCGGCGGTGGCCACCGGCGATGACGGCGGCGGTTGCGGTGGGTTTCCTCGGTGCACTCACAACATTCTCAACCGTCACCGGACAACTATGGAAGATGTACGAAGCGAACGATTGGGACGGCGCTCTTGGCTACGCCGGCGCCTCACTTTTTGGAGGCGTGTTTGCCGCCCTGACCGGCATCCGGCTGGGGCGCGGCATACGATGATCTGGCTGGCCGTGGCCGCCACCTCGGCCGTGGGGGCCGTCACCCGCTACAGCGTTATGGCCGGGCTCGAGCATCGACTCGATCGCCGCGTTCCGTGGGGAACCGCGATAGTCAACGTGAGTGCCGCCTTCCTGCTCGGCGCGCTCGTTGGTTCGGGACCTTCCGAAAATACGGCCCGGCTCCTCGGTGCCGGCTTCCTCGGTTCGTTCTCCACCTACTCGACCTGGATGGTGGAGGGTGTGTTCATCGCCGGTACGGGCTCTCGGCGCCGGCTGACGGAAGCGGCGCTGTGGGTGTTTGGGTTGCTCGGAGTGGGGATCCTGGCGTACGGCCTGGGTCATGGGCTCGCCCCCTAATCTGGCTCAATGCGGCCGGTTGTTTCAGTTCCCACCCCCTTCGCGGTCGCCCATCGCGGAAGCCGGCTCCTGTGGCCCGAGAACACGATGTCGGCGTTTCAGGGAGCGGTCGACCTCGGATATCGCTTTCTCGAGACCGACTTGCATCGAACGCGGGACGGTGTGCTGGTTGTGTTTCATGACGACTCGGTGGATCGAACTACCGACGGGACCGGGCCCGTAGCAGCCAAGTCGCTGGCGGAGCTCAGCGAGCTAGACGCGGCCTATCGATTCGCTCCCCATCAGGGATTTCCGGAACGTGAAATGGGTGTGCGAATACCACAGTTCGATGAGGTGTGGGAGTCGTTCCCAGACGCCCGCTTCATACTCGACCTCAAGGCTTCCGGCCTCGAGTCGGACCTGGCGGAGTTTCTTCGTCGGCGCGGGGGCGAGGAGCGCGTGATCGTTGGATCGTTCTCAGATAGGCGGCTTGCCCGGTTTCGGAGGGAAAGCCGGGGCCGGGTTGCCACCTCATCTGGGCCGGCCGAGACGTTGGCATTGTGGACGGCAGCCCGACTTGGCCGGTCACTTCCGAGTAAGGCCGATGTTCTCCAAATCCCGGAGGATTTTGCCTTTGTCGAACTACCCGACCGCAAGATGGTGGCTGCAGCCGAACGGGGTGGCCGGCAGGTGCACGTCTGGACTGTGAATGACCCCGATCATATGACTCGACTGCTCGATAACGGGGTGCATGCCATCATCACAGATCGCCCCGACCTGCTGAAACAGCTCATGACGGCCCGTGGGGAGTGGGCTAAGCCTTCGGCTTAGCTTGGCAGTTGCTTCGCAACTGCTGGCCTCAGGAACACAGTAGGCCTTTGGCTTGGTTTGGCTGTTGCTTCGCAACTGCTGGCCTCAGGAACACAGTAAGGCTTTGGCTTGGTTTGGCAGTTGCTTCGCAGCTGCTGGCCTTAGGAACACAGTAGGCCTTTGGCTTGGTTTGGCAGTT
>JAUXJL010000094.1 GCA_030624805.1 Acidimicrobiia bacterium | reverse complement strand
GAAACAACCGGCCCGTGAGGGCCGGTTGTTCTTCGCTGGGAGAGGCTGGTTGTCGGCGGGGAGGAGACCGTCGACCAGCTCTCCCGGATCGTTAGGCGCTCAGACCTACCTGGGCGCTGTCCACGGCCGGGGGCGCAAACCCGCCACCGAACCCGGGACCGCCCCGACCGGGTCCGCGCTGGCCTCGACCACGGTGGTGGCCGTCACCATCTCCGGGCACGGTTTGCACCCGCTCGGTGATCCGCTCGGTCATCTCGGCGAGACGCTCGTCGGCCTCTTCCTGGCTGAGAGTGCCGTCGGCGACCTTGTCGGCCAGGTCGGCGGCGACGGGGGCCGTCAGACCGGACACGAGCTCGTCAACACTTACCCCCTGCTCACCAGCGATGTCGGCGAGGGTGGTCTCACCTTCCTGGAGAGCAGCCTGGATGTCCTCAAAGGGGATCCCGATAACGTCGGCCAGCGTCTGCTGGCGCTCAGCCTGCCGAGCTTCCCGCTCTGCCTGGCGCTCGGCCCGGTTGGCCTGGCGCTCAGCCTGGATCTCCTCTTGGGTTGAGTTGACCATGCTGGTGACCTTGTCCGTTGCCTCGGCGAGGATCTCGTCGGCCTTGTCCTGGTCGATCCGCTCCTCGGCGACGGCGCTATCGAGCTTCTCGGTCAAGTTGGCGACGAACTCATCCACGAGGGCTTGGCCACTGGAGCCATTTGCGGCTGCGATGTCGGCGAGCGTGTCGCCTGCTTCGAGGCCTTGGCGGATCACGTCGGCGTCAACGCCGAGGAAATCGGCGACCTGGCCGAGGCGGCCGTGGCCGTCCCGCATGCCGTGGTGGCCGCCGCGCCCGTTTGACTCTCGCAGCGGGGCGCCCTCCTCGACCTGGGTGTCGCCCGCAGGAGGGACCGTATCGTCGGTTCCATCACTCTGGGCGAATGCCATTCCGCTGGCGGCGATGGCAGCCACGATCAGGGCGACGAATCCGATCTTCAGACTCTGCTTCATCTCTGTTCTCCTTTCCAAGAACCTTCTGACAGTTCCAGGATGCGACGGACAGATGCGGAGTCTGTTAAGCCGACCTAAGAGTCACATAAGTGTTGGGGCTGTACCGTATTCTGTCCTCATGTTCGGTCGCAAGAAGAAGAGTCAGCTCGGACAATATGAATCGGCCCGCCCCGAAGATCGACTCGTGCTGGCGGCACTCATCAATGCCGGCGCCGATCTGACCCAACCTCGCCACGTGCTCCACTTCATCAACGACCTCGTCGATAAACCCGCAGCCGACGGAGCCGCCGACGCCATTGAAGATTGGCAATCGACCGTCAAGCCACCTCCCGAGGGTTACGACACGTGGTCGGCCACTTTCGACCGACACGACTACGTACTTACTGTTGAACACGTTGTCGGCGACTTCTCCGTTTTCGACAGCGCGGCCCGAGCCAGCGGCGGCCGCTACGACGGCTGGGAGGCGTCCGTCTAAACGGGCGCGCCGGCTTGGAACTGGGTTTCGTAGAGCCGGGCGTAGAGCCCGCCGGTCGCCAACAGTTCGTCGTGAGTTCCGGTCTCGACGATGCGGCCCTCGTCGAGGACAAGAATGCGGTCCGCGGCCAGGATGGTCGAGAGCCGGTGGGCAATCACCACAGAGGTACGACCGCGCATGATTCCGTCGAGCGCCTCCTGGATGAGTGCTTCCGACCGGGCATCGAGATGGGAAGTGGCCTCGTCGAGAATGAGGATCCGAGGATCCTTCAGGATGACACGGGCAATCGCCACCCGCTGTTTCTCGCCGCCCGACAGGCGAAACCCCCGCTCTCCCACCCGAGTCTCGTAGCCGCGCGGGAGCGAAGCGACATAGTCGTGGATGTTGGCGGCACGGGCGGCGGTCTCCAGCTCCGCCTGGGTTGCCTCCGGCTTGGCATAACGAAGATTGGCGGCAATGGAATCGTGAAACAGGTAGCTCTCCTGGGTAACAACACCGATGTTGCCGGCGAGTGATTCGAACTCGACGTCGCGGACATCGTGGCCGTCGATACGGACGATGCCCGAAGTGGCGTCGTACAGGCGGGGCACGAGGTAGGTAATTGTGGTCTTGCCGGCGCCACTCGGACCGACGAGCGCGACCAGCTCCCCGGGCTCAACACCGAACGAGACTCCCTCCAAGGCGGTTCGGCGGGTCGCGACTTGCAGCTCGCCTTCATCCTCCAGTTTTTCCGACGGGCGCCACATCGACAGGCGTCGCACCGATTGCAGCCCTACCTCTCCGCCGGCCGCATAGTCGAAGCTGACGTCCTCAAAACTGATTGCACCTCGCATGTCCGCCAGTGGGACGGCGCCGACCGATTGAGTGATCTCCTGGGGGATGTCGATCACCTCGAACACCCGCTCGAACGACACGAGGCTGGTGGCCAGCTCGACCCGGGCATTGGAAAGGCCCGACAGCGGCCCATACAATTCACGGAGATAGGCGGAGAGAGCCACAACGGTCCCGATGGTGAGTTCGCCGTTGATCACAAGGACGGCACCTACCCAGAAGACGGCGGCTGTGCCGAGTGCGCTCACGAGGCCGAGAGCCATGAAAAACCAACGGCCAATCAAGGCTCGACGCACACCCAGGTCGCGCACATCGGCAGCCTCGTCGCTGAACTTCGCTTCTTCATCGCTTGCCCGACCAAACAGCTTCACCAGCAACGCACCCGACACGTTGAGCGCCTCGTTCATTGTGGCGTTCATATCAGCGTTGCGGTCCATCTGCTCGCGGGCCACCCGCCGCAGTGCCTTTCCAACCCGACGCGAAGGGACGACGAAGAGTGGAACAACCACTACCGCCAGGAGGGTGAGCCTCCATTCGAGCTGAAGCATGATTGCCAGCGTCAGTGTGACGACAAAGATGTTGGAGACGATGGTGACGAGGGTGCCGGTGATCGCCTGTTGTGCCCCCACAACGTCGTTGTTGAGGCGTGACATGAGCTCACCAGTCCGCGTGTTGGTGAAAAAGCGCATCGACATGCCCTGCAGATGAGCAAACAACTGGCGACGGAGATCGAAAATGATCCCCTCCCCCGCCCGGGACGATACCCACCGCTGCAGCACTCCCAACACCCCGTTCACGAGCGGGACTGCCACCATCAAGAGACCGAGCACGGTCACCCGGCCCAGATTTTCGTCGGGAATGGCACGGTCGAGCAGATCACGAATAAGCAGCGGCGGAACCAGCGTGATCGCCGTGATGAGAATGATCGTCAAGAAAACCAACGCCAGCTCGAGCCGATACGGGTTGGCATAGGCAAGGACGCGCTTGAGGAGTGCACGATCAAACGTGGGTTTGTCTTGCTCCTCGTCGTACTTGAGATACGACCACCAACCACCCGAATGAAACATCCAGCCTCCTGAAGAATGAGGGTAGGACGGTGCATCTCCAACAGAGAGCGTCCGATTCGACGCGGGTCAGTTGGCCCAACGGGGTACGATGCCACCGTGCTGCGAACCATCAAACTCATCCGTCGCAGCTTCCCCCATCAGCCGGTGCTTGACACTGGCGTGTCTCACGCCTTGCTGCGCCGGGCCGGGCGAGGAGAGGTCGGAGAGACGCTCCGGGTAAGTATCCCGGGGCGAATGGTTGCATTCGGTGGGCAGGACGTGACCGCCGCCGGCTACAACGAGGCCGCCGTTGAGGCCCGGCAACGGGGATACGCGGCAATCGAACGTCTGGCAGGAGGCAGGGCCGCGGTGTTCCACCCCGGAACTATTGCGTTCACGTGGACCATCCCCGAACCTGAAGCACAAGCCGAGATAACAACCCGTTTCAAGGAGGTAGCCGAGATTGTGGCGGGGACAATCGAGCGCCTTGGAATCGAGGTCCACATTGGGGAGATCCCCGGCGAATACTGCCCCGGTGCCTACAGCGTCAACGCTCGCAAGAAGCACAAGATCATGGGAGTTGGCCAGCGAATCGTTCGTGGGGCCGCCCACGTTGGCGGAGTCATCGTGGTGAACGACTCGGCAGGCGTCCGAGACGTCCTCATCCCGGTATACAAGGCTCTCGGGCTGGCCTGGGACCCTTCAACGGCCGGCAGCATCGAAGACGAGCTCGGAGCGCCCCGCGACCTCGAAAAGGTGGCCGACATGCTGATCGAGGAATTCGCCGACCGCTTCACCATCCAAGAAGGGCTGCTGGATGCCGAAACCCTGGCCGAGGCGGAAGCGCTCGCCCCAAGCCACGCCTCACCGTGATGCACTCGGTCCTTGTCATCAACGGTCCCAACCTCAACCTGCTCGGTACCCGCGAGCCCGATATCTACGGCACCACGACTCTGGCCGAACTCGACCAGATGTGTGTTGCCTGGGGAGAGGAGCTCGACCTCACGGTGTCGACATTCCAGTCAAATCACGAGGGCATGCTCATCGACCGAATCCAGCAAGCGGCCGGCGAAACCGAAGGGTTCGTGATCAACGCCGGAGCACTCACCCACTACTCGTATGCGCTCTACGACGCGCTCGTGGCCGTGGGAGTGCCCACCGTCGAAGTACATATCTCCAACATCCATGGTCGCGAGGATTGGCGAAGCATTTCCGTGATTCAGCCGGCCTGCCTTGCCCAACTCAGCGGCGAAGGCCTGGAGGGATACCGTCGGGCATTGCAGGTGCTCTCTGGGGCCGGCTAACGCCGTTCCGAAGCGGTGCGGATAGCGCAGGGTGTTTCCTCTCTGTCGAAGACGACCGGTGGTGTAGGGCGCCGCCGGCGGAGGGCGAGGTTGAGCTTTTCGAGGCTGAGTAGGGCTCTCGCCTAGTAGAGGAGGTGTTCGCTGCGCATCGGGCCGATACATAGGGTCCTTCCCACAAAAGCGCTCGAATTCGGCGACGCCCGGTTGTCACGTCTAGGTTTGGCTACCGGGCCACCGGCCTACATGCGCATTTCCAAAGACCGGCGCCCCCCAAACAACGTGGGCGGTCATCACTACGTGACGACGAAGTTGCTCATCATGGCCATGTCTTCGTGCTCGAGGTTGTGGCAGTGGAAGACGTATCGTCCTCGGAAGCCGTCGAATCGGACGGCAATGGCGGCGTTTTCGAACGGCCGGAGATCGATCGTGTCCTTCCAGCCGATGTCGTAGGGGCCGGGCCCGTCCAGACCTCGAGATAGCACCTGGAACGGGTTGAGATGAACGTGGATTGGGTGGTGGAAGTCGCTGACCAGCCTCCAGATTTCGACACTATCAAGGGCGGGGCGTGCTGCTGCGACATCAGGGCTGAACGGTTCGCCGTTGATCAACCAGCTATGTCGGTCGCGGTTGTTGCTATTGAGGTGGCCCGAGTTGAATCGCATCGTGCGGGTGATCACACCGGCAGATGTTGTATCGAGCGGTTCGATAGTTGTGAGCCTGTCCGGGATGCGGCTGCTGTCCTCAGCTCGAGCACCGACAATAAAGCGCATGACCTGTCCCATAGGCCCGCTGTCGAAGTCGTTGACGAGGGTGACTTTTGTGCCGGGTTGATATCCGGAGAAATCGACGATCACGTCGAAACGCTGCGCGGGGGCCATCTCAATGTGATCGTGCTGCACCGGTTGGGCGAGCAGGCCGCCGTCGGTGCCGATTTGGACAAACCCATTCGGGGGCGGCGGGTCGAGGCGAAGATCGTAACGTCGGGCGTTGGCCGCGTTGAGGAACCGGAGCCGGTAGCGGGCCCCCTCGACCCCCACGACGGGCCACGGGACCCCGTTGACCAGGGTGACGTCACCAAGCACGCCGGCCTCGAAACCGTCGCTGACACCGACCTCGACGAGGGCGGTGGGATCAATCGCAGGGTAGAGCAACGAGCCGTCGCCATCGAAGCTACGGTCGACGATCATCAGCGGTAACTCGCGCACCCCGGCAGGGAGGCCGAGAGCGTCTTCTTCTTCGTCGCGAATAATATGGAACCCGGCAAGACCCCTCCAGACGCCAGGACCAGTGAAATCCATGCGGTGGTCGTGATACCAAAGCGTCGTGGCCGGTTGCTCGAGGGGGTACTGGTGAATCCGTTGGCCGTTGCTGAGGTCGCCCGACTCTATGGCGTGGAACGGCAGCGGCACCTCGCGGTCGACCGGCAGCACAAAATCACTCGGGTAGCCGTCATGTTCTGGTGGCGTTCGCCCCCCGTGGAGATGGACCACGGTGGGAACCGGTAGTTCGTTGGTGTGCGTGACCGAGATTGGCCGGCCACTGCGGCTCTCGATTGTCGGGCCGGGGAAAATGCCGTTGTACCCCCAGATCGTGGTTGAGAGACCGGGCAGAATCTCCGCAATGGCGACGCGTTGGGTTATCTCATAATGATCGCCTTCGCCGTCTGAACGAACCGGTGCCAGCACCGGTGGGATCCGAAGCGGTTGGATGAACAGTCCTGGCAGCGACGCTCCACCGACCAGGCTGCGACCCGTCGACGTCGACCCTGCTACCCCGGACAAGAAGGAGAAGCCGAGGCCAGCGGCGACACCGCCCATCGCCAAGCGCCCTATGAACTGTCTACGGCTGAGCGCCATCAGCGCTCCCGCCAGGCCCAGACTGTGAATCCGCTGACCACCACGATGATGGACACGCCGAGTGGGATATGCACCGTGAGTATGCGTTCCTCCCCGGCAAACTCTTGCACATTGATGGCAACGAACAACAGCGCGGTCAGAACGGCTGGCCAGATCGAGTAGCGGTGCCGAAACCGCGCCCAGCCGGCAGCGACGATGGCGAATGCGACAACGATCTCCGAAGCCGTCGCACCAAAGGCGTGAAACTCGAGCGCCTCGTACGTGCCAGACATGAACTGGCCGGCCAGCACGGCCTGGTTGAACAGCAGCACAGCAGCCGCAGTTATCAGAATTCGGAACGCCCAAACCGCCCATCGGCCAGAGCGTGTGGAGCGATCGTCGGACGGCTCGTCTACGTCTTCGTTCTCGCGCTGCGTGGTCATTTCAGGCTTGTGCTGGCTGTCCGGCGCCGAACCACGACAGTGAACGCGAGAGGCCTCAACTCGTCCATCGACCCACCCTACGCCGTCTCGTGCACGCGGCGACCCTCCCACAGGCGGATTCTGTTCTCCCCCTCTTGGGTGTCGTGTTTGGCGATAGTGCGAGAGTTGGGGGACTCTGCTCTGTCGCGATCTTTGCTCCCCCCTCAGGGGAGAGTCCCGGCCGTCGGGCGGGGAGGGGGGTCAGGCCGTGGTCGCGACAAGGGTCTGACCCCCTCCGACTTAGGCCCCGGCCTCAGCCACCTCCCCCTGAGGGGGAGGCAACAAGCCGCACGCGGGGCGTGCTTCAAAGCTCGGGAGCAGAACCGGGGATGGTCCCACTGGCAAATGTACCGGATTCATCTTCAAGCCGGAAGGCGACAATTTT
>JAUXJL010000003.1 GCA_030624805.1 Acidimicrobiia bacterium | reverse complement strand
TGCTCTCAAAATATCGCCCGACCGCCGACATCATTGCGTTCACAAATAACCAACCAACGTTTCGACGCATGGCGAGCTACTGGGGGGTCCGGCCCCGCATGATCGGCCGATACGACACAACCGATGATCTCATCCTGGCTGCAGGTCAAGCACTCATCGAGGGGGGCGAGGTGCATGAGGGCGAGTACGTAGTGATGGTGGCCGGCATTCCTCCCAATCGGGGAGCTCAGACCAACCTGGTCCAGATCCATAGGGTCGGATCCAGTCTGAAACGGGCCTAAGCTCGGGACATGGGACAAGTCATCAACGTGACAGGGACCGTGGCCGGTGACACGGCGATCTTTGAAGCCGATCGCAGCTTTTCCGGCCAAGATGGCGGCGCCTACGAGTCGATCGATGAGACCATAGAGGATCCCACATTCCCGGCCCAACTCGCCGCTCGGGCCTTCGAGGCCGATCCGGCCATCACCCGGGTTTTCTCGGGCTCAAACGGAGTGGTCATACGCCGGGATGGCGGGTGGTCCGACGCCGAGCTCGCCCGTCTCCGCCGGTTGATCGAGGAATTCTTCGTCTTCTATCGAGGCTGATCACGGTACGGTGGTCGAGGTGGTCGAGGTGGTCGAGGTGGTCGAGGTGGTCGAGGTGGTCGGCGGGGTTGTCGGAGAAGTGGTTGTGGTGGTTGGGGGCGGCAGCGTGGTTGTGGTTGGGCACGTCACGCTCGATCCGGGAATATCACACGGATGAACCCGCACGATGCGAGGCTGTGGCCGGTAGGTCCAGTCCCATTCCTCGGCCCGCTCGGTTCCGTCCGGGTAAGTGATCGTGCGTGTGAGCGTCACCGTCCACCCGGTGGTTCCTCGTTGCACGACAACCTCGCCTCCGGGGGACACACCAGAATCGGCCTCGTAGTCGGTAACCGGTTGGCGGAAGGCGCGACGAGGTGACAAGCTGTCCGCTACCTGGCGGCCCTCCTTGTCGCCAAAGAATTTGACGGTGATCGACTCGTCGGTGTGCTGTGTGCGAATAAGGAGAGCCGAGCCGGTGTCGTTACGGAAGATGAGCTCGGGATTAGGGAACGACACCGTGGCCTCGCGTGCCTCGGGATAGCGGCTGAAGTAGTAGCTGTGGGGTTGGTGATAGACGTCCTCGTAGCCTCCGAAGAAGATGGCGTTGAACAGAGTCGTGGCGAACTGGCTCACTCCGCCCCCTACCGCCGGCACGAATTCGCCACGCAGGATCATTGGTGCCTCGACGAAACCATTCTCCTCGGTTCGGAAGCCGACGTGCTCGTTGAGGGAGAACTCGTCCCCGGGCAGGATGATGACTCCGTCCACCAGGTCGGCCATCCTTTGGATATTGGTGACTCGGGGCTGGCAGCAGGTGTGAAAAGTCGTGAATTCGGAGACCTTCTCGACGATGCCGAGCGCGCCGGCGGCTTCGGTGGTGAAGTCCGGCTCTACCCCAGTGGCGACCGGAAGCGGGGCTCGCCGATCCGGCAGGTAGGCCGCAACGAGGAGCTCGGCGGCGATGAGGTCGGCGTCGACGACCGTGCCCGCCCGCCCGGCGATGATCATGACTTCGTCGGCGTCGGTGATCGCGATCTGGGCGTTCCGGGGGGGCGCCTCCAGCGATGCCACGAGGGGGCTAATCAACTCGGCGATGGCCTCCGGATCGAAGCCGAGCGAGAGGGCCGGCGCCGGCTCGGAAACGAACGTGGACGTCAGGGCCCGGCCGAGGTCGGAGGGGGAGAACACAACCTCGACGGTCGGCTCGCCGCCTTCCAGGACGATGGGGGCGGAGATGAGTTCGGCTGCGGTCTTGCCAACCTCCTCAACGTCGTTCACTGTTAGTAGGGGGGCGGCTTCCTCCACCCGCATCACAGCCGTGCGGTCCCGACGGCTCAGTATTGCCTCCAGAATGAGCTCAGCGGCCGATTCACGGTTGATGCGACGGCCGCTGCGGGGAGGTTCCGCTACCAGCCGGCCATCCGTGTACACCACCGCACCATTGAAGGCTGGTTCGATGACCTCTCCGGCTTCCCACCCATCAATCAGCTTGGTGACAGCATCCGAGCTTATGCGACCGGTGAGGTCGACCTCGTACCGGCGGCCACTCACCCAGTCGGCGAACTGCAAAAAGCCCGAGCGGCGCCCTGCGTCAAGGGCTGCGGTCAATATCTCATCCGTGTCGAGCACGAACTCAACCTGAGCCGGATCGAGCGGAAGGCTCGTTCCCTCGATGACGACTGCAGCCGAGGATGTGACCAGTTCATCCTCCAGTGCGAGGAGTGCACTTTCTGCATCGACCCGTCCTAATCGTCCGAGGTCGATACCACCAGCCGAAACTCCGGGCAGCACCTCACCATGACGCACGATCGAGCGGACGACGAAAACTCCGAGAACGAGCAGCGCCATACCGAATAACCCGAGAGACAGTTTTCGCGGCCAGGTCATGCGAAGGGAGCGTAACCGCCGGAGAGTGCTTAGTTCTGGCATGGTCCTCCAATACGATGGCCTGGTGATCGATTTTCCTCTTGTTCCGCCTGGCGACCGTCTGGTCGTGTCGGCTACATCCTTCGTCGATTTCGAGCGCTGCCCGGAGAGCGCCAATGCGCGGTTCCGCGGCGAGTACGGGCCCCCATCTCGCCCCAGCTTCGTAGGTGGTTTGGCCCACCGAATTTTTGCTCGTCACCTCCAACATGGACCGATCGGGCCCAAGGAGTTCGAGCAGGTGTGCAAGGAGGAGATCGGCGGTACGCCATCTCTCAATCTCAGGATGGGGGAGCTGGGATTGAAACCAAGCCAGATTCCGGCCCTGGTCGAGGAAACCCGCGGGTTGTACGACCGGTTCGTCAAGTTTCCCATGGACGGCTTCAAGGGGGCGGAGGTGTCGCTCGAAGTAGAACCGCAAGCCGATGTTGTGTTGCGGGGTCGGGTTGATGCGGTGTTCGATGACGCTGGGAGGGTTCGCCTGGTCGATTGGAAGACCGGGCGGGTCGGTGGGGTCGACGACCAGCTTGGGTTCTACTCGCTGCTATGGGCTCTGGAACGTGGCGTTCTGCCGACTGCGGTAGAAGCAATCTCGGTCAAGACCGGGGAACGTCAGCGGTATGAACCGAGCTTGGAAACAGTCACGGCCCTGGCCGGTCGTGTGGCAAGCATGGTGACGACGCTGCGCACCGGCTGGGCTGAAGGTACCGACCTCGAACGAGTTGGTGGACCCTGGTGCACCTTTTGCCCGCTCCTCGAAGAGTGCCCGGAAGGCCGGGCCGCCACCGCCGTGATGGCCACAAGCTGAGCCGGCAACCGGGCCGGCTAGCCGAGCCCGAAGGTCACCTCGATGGTGGCACTCACGTCGAGCTCGCCCGCCTGGATAGGTGTGGCGACGGACAGCGCCGCGGCTTCGACATCGGCGAACCGCTGGACCACCGGCGGAGCCGAGAACGATTCAGTGATGGTGGTAGGGGTTCCGAGGCCAACGCCGGCGAGCCGAGCAAGTTGCTCGGCTTTGCCGTGGGCGTCCTTCCAGGCAGCTTGGCGAGCAGCCAGGACCAGCGGTTCATTGTCTTCGATGCTGAAGCTGACACCCTGGACTACGACTTCGTCGCCGCCCCGGCCGCTGGCAGCATCGATGATCTCACCGGCCCGGCCAACGTCGCGGATCTTGACCCGGACATCGTTTGAGACGCGATAGCCGATGAGGAGTCGAGCCTCGCTTCGATGGTCATACACCGGATAGATCGAGTAAGTGGCAGTCTGGATGTCAACCTCCGCAACGCCGTGGGCTGTCAGTGCCTCCCTGAGGTCGGTGGCCCGGGTGGCGGCCTCTTCGGTCGCCTGTGCCACCGAGTCACGTTCGAGGTTGATACCGATGTTGAGGGTGAGTGTGTCGGGGGTGCCTGCTTCCCGGCCTACTCCACTTACTGTTATGCCCACTTGGTCTCCTTCTCCCTACCCGATCGGATCGGTTCCTGGCCCGCATGCTGCCAGGATGAGTGCCAGCCCGGCGAGCACTAGCCCCAGCGGCTTCATAGTTCCTTCTATCTCGGGGGATCTCAGCTAGACGTAGCCCACGCCGAGCTGGTTCCAGGCTGTGGGATACTCCTCGCCATGAATCGCCGGCTCCTTGCAATCCACGCCCATCCCGATGATGAGAGCTCTAAGGGAGCGGGCGCCGTCGCCTTCTACGCCGACAACGAGGTTCATTGCGCCCTCGTGGTAGCCACTGGGGGCGAAGAGGGTGACATCCTCAACCCGGCGATGGACCGGCCTGAGATCGTCGAAAACTTGCCGGCGGTCCGAGACGCCGAGCTGGAGAAAGCGGCCGGCATCCTCGGGTTTGGAACGATTTACCGGCTCGGCTATCGCGACTCTGGCATGCCAGACTCAGCCGCCAACCAGCGCCCCGACGCTTTCACGAACGCCCCCGAGGACGAGGCGCTGGCTGCCATTGTGAGAATCATCAGGTCCGAGAGGCCGCAGGTGATTCTCGGATACGACAACCAAAAGAACTACCCGCATCCCGATCACCTCCGAGTTCATGAGCTTGGCCTGAAGGCTTTCCATGCAGCCGGTGACGACCGGCAGTTTCCCGAAGCCGGTCCGGCCTGGGAACCGGCCAGGCTCTTCGCTCCCGTGTTCTCTCGGGACCGCATCGTACGACTGCACGCGGCAATGCTGGCCCGAGGCCTCGAGTCGCCGCTGAGTCGCAGGCTGGAGCGAATAGCAGACGGTGAGGATCCTCGAGTGGATGTGCAGGTACCGATCGATTCAACGCTCACTCGTGCCCGCGATGCCTTGCGGTCACACGCCACTCAGGTCGATCCGAACGGGTTCTGGTTCCAGATTCCCGAGGAGGTCGTTCTCGATAACTATCCGTGGGAGGACTTCACGCTGCTGGCTGCCTCGGGGTCGAGCAACACCGATCCCCACGACCTGTTCGGCGGGCTCTAGCCTGTCCGAACTTCGTGGATGGCTGCCTCGGCGTGTGCGAGGAGGTCGGTTCGCAAGGAATCGAGGCCCTCTTTGGCCAGGTCGATGCTGTTCTGGGCTTCGGTGAGCGTACGTTTCGAGGACGAGAACCGCCTGGCGAGCTGATGAATTCGATCGAGCTGATCCAGTACCGCCGCCCGGTCGATGGTTTCACCGTCTCGCGGCCGGGAAGTACTCAGCATCCCGGCAACCCGCAACGCCACGTCCAGCAGGCCCTCAGTGCCATCGTCAACGACGAGTATCCGACTGCCGTAGATGCCGAAGCTCCCGACTTCGGCAGGGAAGACGTCCCGGGCGCTCACACATATTCCAAAGTCGGCTGGTCGGTTGGTCATGGCCCGGTCGAGTTCAGTCAGGATCCCTTCGGCTCCGCTCAAGGTGATGCGTGCCGTGTGCTTGGCTTCGATGACAACCCGGCCACCGTCTGGAAATATCAGAACGAGATCGCCCACCAGCGCTTCGCGGCCGAGCAGCCCTCCGTCCGTGGAGGTGCGTTCAACCACACAACCTCCCACGCCGGATGCCCAGGCCCGGATCCGATCTTCGATGTCATCCTCGAATCGAAAGCCCTTCTGGGTGCCCCGGTCGGCCTCCTGGCGCCGGCCACGGTCGGCGTGAACGGCGTCACGCAGCTGGCGGATCTCAGTGAGAACCTCCGTCCGCAACCGGGCCAGCGACGACCCGTCGGCGTTGGGGTCCAGGGCGGCTGCCAGTTGGCCCTCGAGGATTCCACCCGAACCCACCAGGCTCTCGAGGCGCTCTACCAGTCGCCCGCCGAAACTTCCGGCCTGGTCGACGTCCATTCCCGAAAAGAACGACTCCTGCCAGCGATGGAACTCGCGCAACGACTTTGACAACACGGACGACCGCACGTCCGGATCGAGCTGTCGACGGTAGGCATCCTGAGCAGCTTCCAGCATCTCGCCGACCCGTTCTTCAGCCAGCGCCGTCACCCGCTCCACCTCACGGCCCACCTCGTCACGAACCGTGTCGAGCCCAACGTCCACGCCCATGGTGACCAAGCCATGGGCGCCGACCGCTACCGCCCGTTCAACGACTGCGGGCCAATCCTCGGCTTGATGGGCGCTCAGAAGCGTCGCCAGGCCACGGTCTTCGGTGACCAGACCATCGATCTTGGTGATTCGTCCGTCGGTGCTGACATTTGTCATATCCGACAACATACGGATTGACTGTGACAGAAAGGGCCCGGGATGCAACAATCGGCGACCACATGACTGCGGCGGCTGCACTTCAATCGTCTCTCGAGGACCTCTCCGGGGCTCTCGAGGGCTTTCAATTCCGCGTGCCCGGGAACGACCAGGCAGGCAAGGAGCGAGCCCGTGTTGAGCTGGTCCGGTCGATCCGCGAATATCTGCTGCCCAGGTTGGAGGATCCAGATGCACCGGTCGTAGCAGTGCTGGTGGGTCCCAGCGGGAGCGGGAAGTCGGTCATCCTCAACTCCCTAGCCGGCCAGCTGGCCAGTGAGCCCGGGGCGCTCCGCCCGACTACCCGGTCACCGGTGGTGTGGGCAAACCGCCGCCATGTGCGTCGTTACCAGAAACTCCTCGGGGGTCTTATCGGAAGAGACGACGCGGGGATCGTCGCCGGGAACGACGCTATTACTGAACAACTCACGGTTATCGACGCACCCGACTTCGACTCGGTGTATGCGGATAGTCGGGTGATCGGGGAGCAGGTTCTGGCTGTAGCCGACTTGTGCATCTTTGTTGCCAGTGCCCTTCGATATGCCGACGGGGCCGCCTGGCAATTTCTCGATCAGATTCGAATGCGCGGGCTGCCAATCTTGTTTGTGCTCAACCGGCTTGGCCCGGATCCGGAGAGTCGCAAGCTCATCCTGGGCGACTTCGCCGCCATGCTGAAACATCGAGATCTGCTGCTCGAGGCCGATTCATCATTGATTTTCGACGTTTCCGAGCAGGTCATCTACCCACGGCACGGAGGACTACACGCCGATGCCGTAGCTGCCATTCGGCAGGAACTTGCCCTCATTTCCGATCCGGATCTTCGCCGGGCCGTTGTCCGTCAGTCAACCGAGGGGGCCGTGGCCGAAATCATCGAAAAAGTCGGCGGCATTGTCGAAGGTATCTCGTCGGACCTCTCGGTGGTTACTGCTTTGCACACACTTGCCGAAGAGGCCTACGCCACCGAGCTGACCATGTCAAAAGGACTCGTGTCGGGGGGCCGCCTCATTACGGCAGGCTCGCTGGCTGATCGGGCTGGGATACAGCGAGAACTCTCCTCAGTGCTTTCCCGCCGCTGTGGGGTAGCGGCCCGGGATGCGGCTGCCGCCTGGGACTCGATGGGCGAGGGGCATGCACTACTGGCCGTCACCGACACCTTGTGGCGTCACGGAGCTGAGACGCCGGCCGCCGCAGAACAGGCGGCGTCCGCATGGTTCGATGGCGTCGAGTCGTCATTGGCCGCGGCAATACGCCGGGGCCGCCCGCGCCGCGGTGCGGCCGTGGCCCTGGCCAAAGCGTTGCTGACCGGAGAGCGCTCGGACGGCTTACCGCCTGAGACGCGTGAAGCATTGTTAACGGATCTCGAGGATCGTGTGGCCACAGTCTTGGCCCAGGACGCCGACCGCTTCCTGGCCCTGACTCAGCGATTAGGGATACCTGCCGGGCTGGGAGAGACCGTCCAGTCGTTGGCTGCTTCGGTATCAGAGCGGGCAGGGGAGTTCTATAGATGAGCGATGTGGTAAGCGCACTCGACACACTCGATCTCGCCATCGGGAGAGCCGACGGAATCCTCGATGAGGCCGATATCAAAGCTGCCGCCGATGTGGCTGCCCTGGTACGCGACCGGCGCGGATTTCTCGGTGACACCCTGGTTGTGGCACTGGCCGGAGGGACCGGCTCCGGCAAGTCGAGCCTTCTCAATGCTATTGCCGGGCGGCAGGTAGCCGAGACCGGTGTCCTCCGGCCGACCACTGAAGAAGCGTTGGCATGGATTCCAGACGACCCCGAGCCCGGTCTCGTTGAGCTGCTTGACCGGTTGGAGATAGATGCGAGGTACGAACAGCATGTGCTCCCCAAGCTGGCCATCATCGACCTCCCCGACCACGACAGCATCGTCCTGCACCACCAACAGATCGTCGAACGCCTCCTCCCTCACGTCGATGCGGTGATCTGGGTGTTCGACCCCCAAAAATACCGGGACCCGATCATCCACGACCAGTACATCTCACAACTGCTCGAATACCAGGACCAATTCCTCTTTGTCCTCAATCAGATCGACCTGCTCGGCCAACATGACCTTTCCGAGCTCCGAGCCGATCTGATCAGCTCCCTGACTGAAGACGGTGTTTCGACGCCGCGAGTGTTCGACCTGGCGGCCGATCCTCCGAATGCCCTACCGCTCAACATAGAGCCGTTTCGGGCGTTTCTGAGCAAGTCACTGAATGGCAAGGCGGTTGCTGCCGGCAAGATGCTCGGGGACGTTCGGCGAGCCGGCAAGCAGCTCCGGGAGCAGGCCGGATTGGAGAAAGGCGCAGGCGTCGGTTTCGACGAGCGATGGCCGTCGGTACGGGCCTCGGTTGTGCAGGCGATCACTGAGGGACTGGGTTTCGACGATGCCGTATGCCGGATCGGTGATTTTGTTACTGCCCTATCGGTGGAAACCGGGGGTCTGTTTGGCACCCAGCTGCGAGACGCCTACTCCTACCCGGTCATTGAACAACACGTCACGGCGGCTCTCGATGAGTCTGATTTGAAGCCGGCTGCTCGATCCGAGCGGGGACGGGTCGGTCGGGCCCTCCACAAGTTCTGGTTTGGAGATGATGGCCCCGAGAGTCCTGAGTCAATTCCGGCCTTTGCTCGTCAGCTAGAGGATCGGATTGGGAATGGTCTCTTTGAAATGCTCTGGGAGCGGAGCGTGTTTGGCGCCACTCTCTTGCAAGTCGAAATCGAGGTACGGCTAGCGGAAAATCGCTAGCGGGGGGAAACCACGGCCAGGGAGTCGGGAGCGAATTGCAGGTGGAGCTCGCTCAGCTCGCCAAGAAGCTCGCCGTCTGCCTGGAACCAGGCCGGGGGGTCGGCGGTCACCGTCAGTTCGTCTATCCCCGCCCACACCCGCATCCCGGGGATACGTTCCAGGCCCCGGCCGGCGATGGCAGTACCGGCCAACCCGATGGCACGGGCCGGCGGGACCGTTTCGACAACAAGTGAACTCAACCCGGTGACCGGGCCTCGTGTGATACGAAGCGGTGTACGGCCGAAGTAGGTATATGGCCAATGGATCTGGGTGATGACGGCCACTGCGTCACCGGTGCGGTCGCCACTGGAGGCTCGCAGCGTTGGCGGCCGCTTGCGAAACTTGCTCAGAAACATCCATCCGGCGCTGCGGGCGTAGTGGATGCCGCCGAACCACACCTTCTTGTGCGGCGTGGTCTCGGCCTGTCGCACTACCTCGGCGTCGAGTCCCAGCCCGGCCGCGAAAACTGCGTAGCCCGAGAGCCCTCCCTTGGGGCCGGTGGCTTCGATGCGACCGAGGGCAATGCGGTGCTGAGGAGGGTTGGTAGCGAGGTAACGGGCAGCCGGGATGGGCTTGGCCGGCAGGCCGAGAATTCGTCCGAGCACATTGGTGGTCCCGGCTGGGATGATTCCGAGCGCTGTGTCGGAGTGAGCTATGCCGTTTACGACGTGATGGACAACGCCATCACCTCCCATGGCGGCCACGACCTCGACACCGTCGGCCGCTGCTTTGGCACTCGCCTCCCGTGACTCGGTTGGGCTGTTCGGCCAGATCGATTCGGCTTCGAATGTCTCGGAGAGGATCCTCATGACGTCGCGGTGAGTGGCTCCAGTGAAGCCTGAGGCAAGTGGGTTGGCGATGAGAAGAAGGCGCGGCATTCCCGACGAGGTTAGTGGCGAGCGGGCACTGCCGAGTACACGTTGGGGTGCCCGGCCACTACCTGTCTCCCGATTCGGTCAGTCGGACGAGAAGGCCGCGACGGTTGGTGGTGCCCCGAACTCCGGGCGTTCGGTGCGGGTTCGTTTCAGCTCCCAGAAGCCGGGCATGGTAGTCAGCGTCACGACCGCATCCCACAGGGCCAGCGACTCTTGTGTGGGCGGGACCCGGGTAATCACCGGACCGAAAATGGCGACCTGCTCGCCATTAGCATCGTCGAAGGCGATGATCGGGGTGCCGATGTCGTTCCCCGCCAGCGCCAGGCCGACCTCCATCCTCCGGCCGATTTCAGCGTCCCACGCCTCATCACCGAACGCTCCCGCATGAGAAACATCGAGGCCGGCGGCCTTCAATGCTTCCGCCGGATCAAACGAACGGTCCTTGTTGTGGTGGATGCGGCGCCCGAGCTCCCAGTAGAGGGGGAATACGGCGGCATCGCCGAGATCAGCCCTGACAGACTCGACGACCCGCAGGAGGTTATGGGTGAACCGATATCGTTCGTACCGATCGCTGTCCTCGGGTATCTGGTTCTTGACGAGCAGGCTGATCGGCTGCCACGTGACGGTGAGGTCACGCTCGGGTGCAACAACCTCGACGACCCACCTGGCCGTCACCCAGCACCACGGTCATATCGGATCGACCCAAAAGTCAACGTTCATCGAACCTGAGGTTAGGGCCGTTACACGTGTTGGTCGATCAGGATGACGTTGCCGTCCGGGTCGGTGACCTTAAAACTGGCGGGTCCGCTCGGGGTCTGGGAGGTTGTGTCATCACCTGGCTCGAGACCGAGCGCGGTCAGCTGCTGGCTGAGCTCCCGCACGTCGGTGAACTCATCGGATGGCTGACCGAGGCCTTCCCAGCCGGGATTGAACGTCAAGATATTGGCGTCGAACATGCCGAAGAAGAGACCGATGGCGGTCGTTTCATTTGCAACAATGGTCCATGACTCGCCGTCACCCGCCATCATGCTGAATCCCAGCTTTTCATAGAACTTGCGTGAAGCGGCCATGTCCTTTACTGCGAGGCTGACCGAGAATGCTCCTAGTTTCACTGTGCTCCTCCCCCGTGGTGGTGTCCACAACCCTACGACGGGTTGCCGGGGTCGGGCTCGTCAGATCCCTGGATTTCTGCCCAGAGGTAGAGTCCCCGACCAACAACGCGGCGGACCGGTTTGTCTCCGGCAGAGGCCGGTGCTGGATAACTTCACGCCGCCGCCCACTCTCGCTCCGAATCGTCGACGCCGCTCAACACCACCCGGGCAATCACCAGGAAACCGAAGAGGGCAGCCATGGCGGTGATTCGGCCCCAACCTGCGTAGTCCACGATCAATGCCCACATGAGTGGGCCGAGGATGGTGGCGAAGCGGCCGACCGTTGCGTACAGGCCGTAAAACTCGGCGTAGCGGTCGGGGGGTGTGATCCGGGCCATGTAGGTGCGGTCGGCGCTCCAGGTGGTGCCGAGAGCTAGGCCTCCGAGGATGACAAGGACAACACCAAGCGGCTTGGCGTTGGTGGCGGCCGATACCAGTCCGAAGATCCAGGCGGTCATCCAGAGGTACAAGGCAAGGTGGAGAGTGCGGCGCGGGCCGATTCGCTCGGTAATACGACCCCCGCCGAAGCCACCGAAGATCGAGGCCAGGATTCCGAAGGCAAGCACGATTTCGAGCTCGTCGCGGGTGAAGCCAAGTTCCTCAATCGCAAAGATTGTCAGGAAGCCGCCGATGACGGTGTTGATGGCGTCGCTGTAGAAGAAGCGGCCGATGAGGAAGGGAATCACGCCGCGGTACTTGGCGGCCTCTCGCCATGATTTCCGCACCTGGGACAGTGATTGGTTGACCGAGGGGGCGGGACCAGGCCGGGGGACACGAGGTCGTTCCTTGATGAGAAAGAAGGCGGGGAGGGCGAACACGAGGAACAACCCCGCCAGCGTGCGGAAGACGACGGCGTGGCCGTAGTCGTCGATCAAGAGACGCCCGACGATCACCGCCACGAAGGAGCCGATGTAGCCGACACCAACGCCGAGTCCCGAGATCCGACCCCGGTTCTGTTCGGTCGAGACGTCGACCAGCATCGAGTCATAGAACAGCGAGCCAATGTGAAAGCCGACCAGCGCAAGCGAGAAGAACGCCAGGGACGGTCCGGGCCCACTGCTCCCCATAAACAGTGTGGCGCCTACCGACACGAAGGTAGCTGCGATGAGATACGGACGGCGCCGCCCCAGATGATCGCTGCGGGCGCCGAGCCAGGGGGCCAGCACGATGATGACGATCATGGCCGCGTTGATGGCGAAGGCGAGGTCGCGGTCCCGGTAGCCCTCGATGTCGATGAGCCACTCAGGGAAATAGAGCCCGGCAACACCAAGCGCGAATACGGTGTTGGCGAGGTCGTAGCCTGCCCAGGCCGCCACACTGCTGCGCGCAGGCTGCCAGGTCACGTGGAGGTCAATCCCCCCGGCCCGGCCGGGGGAAGGTCGAGGCGGCGCCGAGGGTCATCTCGGGGGCCGGGGGCTGTGTCGGGCAACTCGCTGTGCCACTCATACCGAGGCGCTATGGCAGCTCGATGGCGTATACGCCTGCCGGAGGACGGAAGACTTTCCGGTTCATGGGTGAGAGACGTGCTCCCGGGTGAATGACGGGGACTACCCGTCCGGTTGCTCGCCAGCTCACCGCCGCGAACCGGCGGAAAGTCCACATCGTGGCCGAGTCCCGCGCCAGCCCCGGCAGCAGCAGGACATCGGCCAAGGCGGGGTCGGCCAGCTTTACCGCCAGGCGCAGATATCCGAGCCCGCGTGCCACCGCCCGTCGGTCGGTGACAAGGACGGCACCTGTTGCGCCCAGGAGGGCGGCGCTCTCTAGTGCCCACAACGATTCGTGGTGCAGGGAAAGCACGCCGACAGTGCGGGCTTCGGATATGTCAATGCCGATGTCGTTTGCCCAGGATTGATCGTTGAGAACCGACAGTACAGCCGCGAGGCCGAGCGAAGCCTGAAAGGGATCGGGATCGAGCGCCGGCTCCGTGACGGCCAGCATGAGTGGCGAATCTGGACGCCGGTTGCGTATTTGGCGGGTAGCGTCAAGGCCCTCGCCGACCCAATTTTCCCGGGTCAATTCGAGAAGGCCTTCGGCCGCCAGGCGCGCGAGAGCAATGGGGTCTGACCACTCGTCACGAGTGGCGCTATCCAATAACTCGAGAGGTAGCGTATTCCCGCCTTAGCCGTTCTAATCACGTTATCCGGTTTGGGTGATTTGCGCATCTCCGCTCAGGTTGGCCAGGATCTCTTCCCGCAGATGGCTTGGCCGAAACGGCTTGGTAATGAACCCGTCGGCGCCGCGTTTCTCGGCGGCAAGCGCCACTTCGGGCTGGGCGTGAGCCGTCACGATGATGACGGCAATATCGGAGGTTGTTGGGTCGGCTCGGAGCTCGCGCAGCACCTCCCAGCCGTCAATTCCCGGGAGGCCGATGTCGAGGAGAATGACGTCGGGTGCCTCGGCCCTGGCCATGGCCAGGCCTTCTATCCCGTCCTCAGCAGAGATCACAGACACACCGAGCGGGCGTACGCTGACCTCTATAAGGCGGCGAACGCTCGGCGAGTCTTCGACGATGAGGACGGTGGCGTCCATGCGCGCTCCATCTCCTGCTGCACCTGGTATCTGAATCGGCCGCAACGAGCCGCTTCTGTAGCTAAAAGCTGAAGCGGTCGGCGACATTGCCCGATGAGTCGAGCAGGTAGGCGGTGTCGCCTCCGTTGCTCCACACGGGGCTTCCATCGCAGAAGAACTGCTCGCTCTGGCTGGGATCTCCGCAGCCGCTGAAGACTCGGACACGATTGCCCGGCTCGAGCCGGAAGCCGTCCGGAAATACGAATCGATGTGACGACGACTCATCGCGCAGCACCCAGCCGGTGAGGTCGACGTCGACGTCGCCGTCGTTTTCGATGTCGGCAAATTCCCCGTTCGGATTCTCGGAATCATTGCCCGGCGCGTCCTCCTGGAGGCTGCTGATTGAGACGAACCCATCATCGGGCAGTCCGCAGGCGTCGATCTGCCAGCGGCCAACATGCCGTTCCCAAGCCATGGCTTCAGCGGCTTTGAACTCGATCAGTAGCGGATGGTCGTTTGTGAGCGCCAGGGCGAATCCCTCTGCAACGAGTTGCTGGTTGAGGAGGGTGCCGTCGCCGGCGTAGGCGTATCGGAGCACGCGGCCAAAGTGATCAGTGTCCCCGCCGACCAGGCCGACCCGGTCGGCGGCCAGCTCGGTCGTTCTGGCCTTTGACTCCGCGTAAAAACACTCGTCCCGTTCAGGCGTGTTGATGCCGAGCAATCGCACCTCGACATCCGCTCCTTCGATGGCGACGAGGAGGGAGTCCCCGTCCAGCACATTGAGGATGGTTGCTGAATCGCCGGGATCGGGTGCGGTCGGCGTGGGGGTTCCACTACAGCCTGCTGTCACCACCGCGAGCGTGATCGCAAGGCTCAATCGTTTCACACCGGGACCCTATCGACGGATCAGGACAGTGCCCACGCTCCGGTTACCGGGTTGTGGTTGTTGCCCCACACATGTGAGAGTTCCTTGGGGGCGCCTAGTGAGTTCGAGTATCGGCTGACTCCGGCAAGGTGATAGCCGATGGAGTCAGTGCCGTCTCCGTCCCAGTCACCTGCGAACACTGGTGCCCTGGACGGTACCCCCGGCTCGAGGTGATGGGTGGCCGGGGACCACGCCGGGTCGTTGTTGGCTCGTGTTATCAGCTCGCCGGAAGAGACTCGAAAGGGGGCAAGGGTATCGATGCCGTCACCGTCCCGATCATCCGCCAGGGGGATGTCGCCTTGGGCGATGCCGCCGTCACTAGTCACTCTGGGGTGGCCGTAGTCTGTGCGGATGTCGTCCGGTCTCCGCAGCCCAGAAGTACGGTCGGGGCTGGTTCTCATTGGACGGACCCTGCTCGGCTATCGGGTGGTGTCGGCCCTCGCTACCGCCGGAGCCCTGTTGTGGATGGGCTCTCTCGTGCTCATCCCCTATCTTGTCGGGTCCGTTATCGACGATGCAATCATTGCAGGCGATCGGGACCGCATCGTCCCGCTGGTTGGTCTTTTGGTGCTGGCGGGCTTCACCCAGGGTCTCGGCATCGGGATCCGGCGCTACTTCGGGTTCATGCTGTCCTACCGGGCCGAAACTTCCCTTCGCAACAGGATCTTTGAACATCTGCAGCGGCTGGCCTTCAGTTTTCACGACCAGACCAGTACCGGTCAATTGATGGCGCGGGCCTCAAGTGACCTTTCCCAAGTGCGGCTCGTCTTCGCGATGCTCCCAATCACCATCGCCAATATCGGCATGCTGGCCATTGTGGTCACCGTACTCATCATCATCGATCCCATCCTCGGGCTGGTCGCGTCGCTGGCGGTGCCTGCGCTGTTCGGATCGGCCAATCGATTCGCAGGCAAGATCATCAATATCTCATTTCGGGTCCAGGAGCGCCTGGCCGATCTGAGTGAGGTAGTTGAGGAGACCGTCGGCGGCATTCAGGTGGTGAAGGCGTACGGCCAGCAGGAGCAGGAGTCGACCCGCCTCGATACCACGGCGAGCGAAATCTACGACGAGAGCATGCTGCTCGTTCGGCTCCGCTCCAAATTCGCACCACTGTTTGAGCTCATCCCGTCGGTGGCGATTGTTGCGGTGCTCTGGCTAGGCGGTACCCGGGTTGTGGACGGTGATCTCACCATCGGTGAGTTCGTTGCCTTCACCCAATATCTCACCGTGCTCGTGTTTCCGCTCAGGATCACCGGCTGGTTCTTTGCCCAATTGCCGCGGGCGGCCGCGGCGGCCACCCGAATCGACGTGCTGCTCCAGGAAGCGCCGGAGGTCACCGACGCCGCCAAACCGAAGAAGCTTCCAGCCGGCTCCGGCGAGATCCGGTTCGCGGCGACCAGCTTCACTTACCCCGACGGGCCGCCGGTGCTTGGGGAGATCAACCTCGTGATTCCCGGGGGAACCTCAGTTGCCCTGGTCGGGTCAACCGGCTCCGGCAAGACCACCCTCGCTCATCTAATCCCCAGGTTCTATGACCCCTCCACGGGATCCGTCTCGCTCGACGGTGTAGATGTTCGGGATGTGCGCCTCGACGAGTTGCGTCGTGAGGTTGCGCTGGTGTTCCAGGAGACGTTCTTGTTCTCAGCTCCCATGCGGGACAACATCGCGTTCGGCAATCCAACCGCTACCGACGACCAGGTGCGCCTGGCCGCCCGGCTGGCTCAGGCCCATCGCTTCATCTCTGACTTGCCGGATGGCTACGACACGGTTGTGGGCGAGCGCGGCTATTCGTTATCCGGTGGGCAGCGACAGCGAGTTGCCCTGGCGCGGGCGGTCCTGCGAGACCCGCGGGTTCTCATTCTCGACGATGCGACCAGTTCGGTCGACGCCATCGTTGAGGCGGAGATGCTGGCTGCACTCGAACACGTGATGGAGGGTCGTACCACCATCATCATTGCCCATCGAACATCCACCCTCAGCCTCGTCGATCAGGTGGTGTTCCTCGACGAAGGGCAGGTTGTGGCGACGGGCCGCCACGTCGAACTGTTGCGAGCCGTGCCGCGGTATGCCGAGGTGCTTGCCCAGGATGAAGCGCTGCGATGACGACGTCTCTCGGCACAGACGGCTCGCAGCCGGTGATCCGGAGAGCTGCTCGCCTTGGCCGCGAGCTTCGATGGACGGCGCTCGGTTCGCTGGCAGCAGCCGCTTTGGCAACGCTGGCCAGGCTGCTCGGTCCCCTGGCCGTTCGGAGCGGAATCGATAACGGGATTGCGGCCGGGGACAAAGGAGCAATAGCGACCGCTGCCCTGGTGTTCCTGGGACTGCTTGGTATCCAATACCTTGCGCAACGGCTGGCTCAGTTCTCGGTGGCATGGCTCGGCGAGCGCTACCTCTTGTTGCTACGGAGCACGCTGTTCCGGCATCTCGTTTCCCTCGATATGGGCTTCTTCTCGCGATCCAAGGCCGGTGTGCTCGTCAGCCGGATGACGTCGGACATCGAGTCGATGACCGAATTCGTGGAAGAAGGCGCCGTGACGTTTGTGACAAGCGTTCTGACCGTTTTCGGCGTGGCAGCCGTCATGGTGGCCGTCGACTGGAACCTCGCCGTCGTCGTGTTCGGCCTGGTGACGGTAGTCCTCGCCGCCAGCACAGTCTTCCAGCGGTTCGCCAGCCGCGCCTATCGGGACGTCCGGGAGTCGATCGGCCGGGTTCTCGCCAGCCTTCAGGAAGGCATCACCGGGGTTCGGGTGGTGCAAGCGTTCACGCAAGAAGGTGAACAGGCCGGTGCGTTCGGCCGGGTCAACGAGGACTACTACCAGGCCAATATGCGCACCGCCAAGGCGATCGCCTGGTACTTCCCGTTCGTCGCATTCATCCGGACCGTCGCCATTGGCTCGGTTCTGCTCTTTGGAGGCCGGCGGGTGCTCGACGGCGATCTCACTTTTGGGTCGCTCGTTGCCTTCCTCTTCTACCTGGACTGGTTCTTCCAGCCGATCATCAACCTGTCCCACATCTACAACCAGGTACAGTCAGCGGTGGCCGCCCTCGGCAAGGTGTTCCGGCTCTTTGACACCGTTCCGTCGATCCTGGACGCTTCCGATGCGGTCGATTTGGAGACTCCAGCGGCCGGGGCGGTCACCTTCGATGATGTGGGGTTTTCCTATGTCGAGGGCGTGCCGGTGCTCCAATCCATCAACCTGACGGTCGCGCCGGGCGAGCGGCTTGCAATTGTGGGTGAGACCGGCGCCGGAAAGACCACTATCGCCAAGCTCGTCTTGCGCTTCTATGACCCGACCGAAGGCCGCGTTGCCATCGATGGAACCGACCTCCGCACTCTGACATCCACATCGAGAGCTCGAGCAATCAGTCTCATCCCCCAGGAGGGGTTCCTATTCAACGGCACTCTGCGCGACAACCTCAAGTATGCCCGCCCGGGCGCCGACGACCGACAGATCCGAGCCGTAGCCATCGAGATAGGAATCGACGACTGGATCGACTCCCTACCGGATGGTCTCGACACCAAGGTGCGCGAACGGGGCGGTCGGTTCTCTGCCGGGGAACGGCAGCTCGTCGCTCTGGCCAGGGCGTTTCTGGCCGACCCGGCCGTGATCGTGCTCGACGAGGCGACATCAAACCTCGATCCGGAGACCGAAGCAAAGGTCGAGCGGGCCCTCAGTGTCGTGCTTGCCTCCCGCACGGCCATCCTCATTGCCCACCGGCTCAACACGGCCCAGGGTGCCGACCGGGTTGTAATGATCGACGAGGGGAAAATCATCGCCGAAGGCCATCACGACGAGCTGGTTGCGGCCGCCGGCCCCTACCGCACCCTCGTCGAGGTCTGGTCGCGTGGAGCCGGCGTCGATCCGGGCTAGCAGGTGACTCGTTCACGCGGCATGAACCGGCGGTACCGGAGTGGCCGGGGTTGAGCCGGGTTAGGACCCGGTCGAGACGACTACGTTCTCGTAGCTGCCGACCCACAAGGAGTAGTCAATGGGGCCGTAGCTGTTCTGCTGGTTGACGATGAGATAACGACTGGCCGGGCGGTAGACCGCCACGGTGTCGTCCCCATCTCCGTCCCAGTCGCCCGCCACGATCTTGTCGCCGGGTGCCCCGAAGAAGAACTGGTTGTCGGCGAACCCGCCGTCGTGTGAGTTTCGGTAGTAGACAAGCGCATTCCACGGCCGGTAGAAGCCGACGGTGTCCACGCCGTCACCATCGAAATCACCGGCGAACGGCTTGTCACCGTTGACTGCCCCCCACGAATAGCTGTAGTCGGCGACGCCGGTCCCGAGCTCGTTGCGCACGTATATCTTGCGCTCGCTCGGGCGGTAGATGGCGAAGGTGTCGCAGCCGTCCCCGTCGAAGTCCCCGGCAATGGGAACATCGCCCGGGATCCCGTAGAAGAAGTCGGAGTCCGCGAATCCCTGCTGGTTGGTGTTTGTGAGATATACGAAACCGTTCGACGGTCGGTACATGGCCGGTGTCTTCAGCCCGTCACAATTCCAATCGCCCATCAGTGGAACGTCCTCAGGTATCCCGAAATAGAACTGGCTGTCGGGGAAGCCACCGAGGACGGTTGGGCGGAAAAACCGTGAGCCGGCGTCGATGTAGGCGGCTACGTCGCGGCCTTCGGCGGTCCCCTGCGCCGCATTGAGATGTTCGAATGAGCTGATGGGCCCCACATCAGGGGCATGCAGCTCGAAATGGAGATGTGATCCGGCCCACTCGGCGTTTCCGGAATCGCCCACCCAGCCGATCAGCTGCCCGGCCTCAACATGTACACCGGTTGCCAGGCCCGGCATGATGCCGTACCCGAGGCCGTCGTCGGTGCCGGGAGTGTCATTGTTGAGGTGGATGTACATGCTCGCCCAGCCATCATCATGCGTTATCTGCATGGCGCAGCAGGTCCCCGAGACCCAGCCGATCGTGCCCGCCGCCACCGCCGCGACCGGCACCATCTTGTCGGCCATCATGTCGGTGCCTTCGTGCGTCCGCCCGCCGGATCGCGGAGCGCCGAACGTGTTTGTGTAGTTGGTGTCGCCACCGACGGGGAAAATCATCGGGTAGATGCCGTCGACGGCTGGGGCCGGCAAAACGTCGGCTGAAGCCTCAGTTGGCGTGACGGCAACAGCTGTCGCCAGTAGGGCCAGCGCTGCGAGGAAGCGAACCATGCGGGGCAGACTATGCATAGCGGTTGCCTCGGCCAAAACGAAGATTCCCCCATGGGCCGCTGGCCCTACTTGCCTGGTGGCGGATCGTTTATGCGAGCGCTGCGAGGTACTCGGTGAGCCACGAGTCCTCGAGGTCGCCGAATTCGTCGGGCACTCCTGGCAGAGTCCACAGGTGAATCATTTCGTTGGTAACCGGGATCGTGACCGATCCCGCCGGGCAGTAGCCGAATGGCGAGGTAAGGCCGACGAGGGCCGGCGGAGTGAGTGAGAAGCACACGTGGTCGTGGGCATGCCAAACAGTAAGTGGCCCTCCCACAGCCGGTCCCACATCCCCAAGATTGTCCATCTCGAACATGACACCGATGAGGACCGGCCCGGTTGGCCCGACCGCGTATATCAGGTTTTCCGGGTGCTCGGGGTCGAAGATCCGCCCATCGTTCTTATAGGCGGGATTCTGAGCGTGGAAATTTTGGCCGGTGATCCCATCCACGTTGTACCCGTCCGCCGCCGCCACGGCCGGGTCCTGGTACTTGGCGGTGGCTGCGACGGTATCGGCATACAGCTCGTCGGCCTCGTGCTGCTCGGCCGCGGTCGGCTCACGGTCCTCCCCCGGCGGGAGCAGCACGCCCGGAGGAGGCACCTCCCCGAGGTGGTGGCCGCCCTCACCGGAACCGAACGCCCCAATCCACCCGGCCAGGCCAGTGATCACCACGACGAGCACCGTCGCCGTCGAACCCACCAGCCTTCGCACTCGACCAGGCTTGGTCGGCGTCAGTGCGATGCCGAGGGCAGTGAGTTCGATGAGCTTGGTCGCCATACCGAGCTGGTCGGGCGGCTCGCCGGCGAATGACGCGAACGCATAACCGAGGATTGAGGCGAACAGCACAAGCCGAGCCCAGCGCCGCCAATTCTGTCCATTGATGAGGCGCCGGCCAACGATGAAGAGCGCCAGCGCATCGCTCAGATACAGCACCGTGTAGAAGGAGGCCTCGTGGCCGAGTACCAGGCCCGCATGGATGGCACTCGACGTAAGAAGCAGCCAGGCGAGGAACCTATGAACCGGGCTGAGCTGTCGATAGGCGCCGACCAGTGCCACCGAGCGAGGCCCGCCCCGGCGGGCAGTCCGTCTGAGCCACCATCCTCCAGCCAGCAGCAGGAGCGCCGCCACAAACGCCGCGCCATGTTCGGGAATCACTTGATACAGCGGGCTCCCGATGTACTCGCCAACGTCGAGTTGCTGTTCGATGAAGCCGTCGGAGTGGAGCAGGTTCGTCATGAGCGGGCCGCCTTACGGGCTTGCCTGCGGGTAGGGCCCAGGCCGAACTCGGCTCGAACCTGACGGAGGCGCAACATTCGTATGAGTGCGATCGGGAGAACGATTCGGGTCAGGATTGGCACGAGCTCGAGCCCACGATGCGCCAGGGCCAGAGCGAGAATGAGGTCGATCGCCGCGAACGTGAGGACAAACCCCTCGATCCAGATGATTGTTTTGCGAGCCCGGCGGGAACGCCGACCGATACGGCGCGCCAGGCTCAGTGTCAGAAGCGCCGCACCGGCGGTCAGGGCCACGATCGGGATGGCGAACAGCCCAAGTCCAAGGCCTGCGAAAAGTGTCTCGATGGTGGAAACCACTGCGATCGAGCCCTGCACGAGCAGGAGGGCTCGGATGATATCGGTGATACCGGTCTCAACCTGCGTCGTCGGGTGTGTCGCTTGCATACCATGACAATCGGTCAAGCTAATTAGCCACGGATTGGTGGTTGATTAGCCGTTGATGAGACTCAGCCTGCGAGGGGTAAGGCGAAAGCAAACGCCGCCCCCGGGCGGCGGTTTTCGGCGCGAATGGTTCCCCCGTGCGCCTCGACGATGTCGCGGGCAATTGCCAATCCGAGGCCGGCTCCGGCCGGGCTGCGCATGGGGTCGGCCCGATGGAACCGATCAAATACTCGCTCAACCTGATCGGCGGGGATCCCCGGTCCTGCATCGGCCACTTCCAGAATGGCTGCCCCTGCACGCTGTTCAACAGAGATGGAAATGGGACCAGCGCCGTGCTTGGCCGCATTGTCGATCAATATCCAGGCAACCTGCGAGAGGGCGGCGGCGTCACCCAGAACGACAGCCGGTCCGTTTGCATCCACGTCGACGGTGATCTCAGATCGTTCGGCTCGGCCCCGTACATCGTGCATGACGACCGACAGGTCTACCGGAGTGCGTGCCGGCGGCGCCTCGGCATCGGCCAGAGCTAGTGTGAGCATGTCGTCAACCAGTCGTGTCATCCGCCCAGCTTCCGCGGTGATGTCGGC
>JAUXJL010000166.1 GCA_030624805.1 Acidimicrobiia bacterium | reverse complement strand
GAGGTCGGTGTGCTCGCCCACAGCTTCCAGCCGTCGATAGGCGATATCGGTGAGACGCTCCTCGGGTGGATGGAATAGGTAGGCGTAGGCCCGCTGGCTCGAGCGCCCCACCCTCCCTCTCAGCTGATAGAGCTGGGCGAGGCCGAGCAAGTCGGCTCGTTCCACGACGAGCGTGTTCACCATCGGCAGATCCAATCCGGATTCGATGATGGTGGTTGCCACCAGGACGTCGTACTCGTGGTTCCAGAAGTCGAGCATCACCTGTTCGAGCTGTCCTTCACTCATCCGGCCGTGTGCTGTGGCGTAGCGGGCATTCGGCACGAGGTCCTGAAGCCGGGCGACGGCATGATCGATGGACTGGATGCGGTTGTGCACGTAGAACACCTGGCCCTCGCGCAGGATTTCTCTCCGAATGGCCGCCGATACCGACGGAGCGTCGTACGGGCCTACGTAGGTCAGAATCGGCTGGCGGTCCTGGGGCGGGGTCTGGATACGGCTGACGTCTCGTACCCCTGTAAGTGCCATTTCGAGGGTGCGGGGGATGGGGGTGGCGGTCAATGTGAGCACGTCCACCCGAGATTGCAGCTCCTTTATCCTGTCCTTGGCGGCCACACCAAAACGCTGCTCCTCGTCGACGACGAGCAGGCCAAGGTTCTTGAAAGCGATGTCATCGCTCAGTAGCCGGTGGGTGCCTATGACGAGATCGGTCGTGCCGTCGGCGATTCCCGCCACAACCTCCTTCTGTTGTTTGGTAGTGAGGAATCGGCTCAATACCTCGACGCTGATCGGGTAGTGGGAGAGGCGTTCTGTGAACGTCAGGTGATGTTGTTGGGCGAGGAGGGTGGTTGGAACAAGCACCGCCACCTGGCGCCCATCCTGGATTGCTTTGAATGCTCCGCGGATCGCCACCTCGGTCTTGCCGAACCCAACATCGCCGAAGATCAACCGGTCCATCGGATCCGGTCCTTCCATGTCCGCTTTCATAGCGGCGATGGCGGTTAGCTGGTCGGGTGTCTCCTCAAACGGGAAAGCAGCTTCGAACTCACCCTGCCAGGGTGTATCCGGCGCGTAGCTATGGCCGGAGGCGGCAGCCCTTTCCTTGTGGAGAGCTACCACCCGCTCGGCGTTCGCGGCCAGTTCCCGCCGTACTTTGGAGCGGGTGGCGTTCCAATCGGCGCCCCCCATCCGCGAGAGCCGCGGGGCCTCACCTCCCGTGTAGGGGCGAACCGCCGCCAGCTGGTCGGTCGGCACATACAGCTTGTCTTCCGCGGCATAAGCGAGCAGTAGGTAGTCGCGTTCGGTCCCGGCCATTTCCTGGGTTACCAGCCCCTCAAACCGACCGATGCCATGGCGATGATGGATGACATAGCTGCCCTCTTCGAGGTCGCGATACCGCTCCCCGGCCAGTGGCTGTCCGCGGCTGGCGTGGCGATGAGCGCGCCGACGGCCCGCCACCTCTTGCTCGCCGACGACAGCCAGCGAGGCGAGAGGAAAAACGAAACCGCGATGAATGCCGTCCGGGATTACGACCGAGCCCGTTGCGTCCTCTACTCGTGGCAGAACGAGGCCCTCTTCGGCCAAGACCGAGGCCACCCGGTCGGCGGCCGCCGGTCCATCCATCGCAACCACCACATCCAAACCCGCGGTACGAAGCGCAACAATGGCGGCCGCCACCGACGCTGCGTCTCCACTTACGGCATCGAAGCCGTCGATCTCAAACCCCGAGTCGGCCGGGCCCGCAGCCAACGGCGGGGCTTCGAGAACCCTGAGACCGGCCAGCGCGCGATCGAGATCCACGTATAGGTCGGGATGTTCGCCAGCGGGTGGGCTCGATTCACCCCATGTGGGAGCCAGCGCAACCGCCAGGTCGGCCTCCTCGGCACGGAGTTCGGTGCTCCGGGCACGACACCGCACCGGGTCGAACATGAGGACGTCGGCACCGTCGACGAGGTCGTCTGCTGCAGTCTGTTCAGGAGCCAGCCATGGCACCCACGATTCCATTCCGGCAAAGATCAGGCCTTCGCTGAACCGCTCCCAGGTGGAGGCCGCCCATGGTGCGGACCTGCGCAGCTCCTCGGACCGCTCTCGGACCAGGTCGGTGGTGCGGAGCTCTCGCGCCGGGTACGCCACAAGCTCGACATCCAGGGTGGAACGCTGGCTGGCAACCGAGAACGCTCGAACCGTTTCCACTTCGTCGCCCCAAAACTCGACGCGGACGGGGCCGTCTGCCTGTGCCGGGTAGATGTCGACAATGCCTCCTCGCACCGCGAACTCACCACGCCCTTCCACGCGATCGGTGCGGTGGTAGCCGAAGCCGGCGAGTACTGCCGCCAGCTCTGCGGGATCGTGCTGTGCTCCCGGACGCAGCACCACCGGCTCAACTGGATCCGGGCTCCGGCGTTGGACGAGCGACCGGACCGAAGCGACGACCACCGATCCCGATTCACCGGCTGCCAGGCGATGACGGGCCTGGGAGCGTCGTGCCATGGTGCCCGCATTTGGTGACACGTGCTCAAATGGGAGGGTCTCCCAGGCAGGAAGCGTGAGCGGGTCCTCCCAGAAGAGTGCCAGGTCATCGACCAGCTCGTCGGCGTCTTGTTCCCCCGGGACGATGGCGAGGACCGGTGAAGAGGACCGGGCGGCCATCGCAGCTACAAAGAAGGCGCGCAGTGGCGCCGGCACCACAACGCGGCCCGGTATCGCTGGCAGTTCTTGTTTGGACCAGCGGTCGACAAACCCGCGGAGCTGCGCCATCCAGCACGCAGGTTACCGACGCGAGAGCTGTCGTCGTCCCGCTTAGTGGGGACCCCGGCTTCCGGCCTGCTGACGAGCGGCTTCTTCCCCACCAGCAACAAATGCCTCGAGCACGTCGGCCGCCTCTTGGATGAGCACGTCGGCCTCTTCGTCTTTGCTAAATCGCTTCAGGACGTAGTCGGCGGGATCCATGCGGCCGGGCGGGCGTCCGACCCCGATCCGCAAGCGCCAGAAGTCGGTATGGCCGGTGGCATCCACGATCGACTTGATCCCGTTGTGGCCACCCGCTCCGCGTCCGTGGTGAATGCGCATCGTTCCAAAGGCGAGATCTATGTCGTCGTGGGCGACGATGAACGAATCGGGCTGAAAGTACCTGAGGAGCGGGCCAACCGCCTGACTGGATTCGTTCATGAACGTGGTAGGCAGCGCCAGGCGAGCCCGTCGTTCTCCGAGCTTCCCGTCGGCCACCTCGGCAGGAATGGAGCGTGGTGCAGACCGAAACGACGAGCCGAGCCGCTCGGCCACAGCTGAAACGGCATCGGCGCCGATGTTGTGTCGGGTCCCGGCGTACCCCGCGCCGGGGTTGCGTAGCCCAATGAGAAGCGTCGCCTGGCCGGAGTTATTCGTCGCCGTCTTCAGACTCTGCAGCGCCTTCCTCAGCGCCCTCTTCACCCTCTTCACCAGGCTCGACACCTTCTTCGCCTTCTTCGCCCTCGAGCAACTCTTCTTCGGCTTCTTCGGCGATGATCGCGGCCGGTACGGACACGGTCACCACACTGGCTTCCGGGTCGTCGGTATATTCGACTCCGTCAATTACCGGAAGGTCGGACACCCTCAGCACGTCACCAATGGTGAGCTCTGAAATATCAAGCGCAATGCTCGACGGAATATCGGTCGGCAGGGCAACGACGTTGACCACCGCACGGATTGTTTCGATGATGCCGCCATCATCTCGCACTCCAACGGGCTCGCCCTCGAAATCGATGCCGACCTCGGCGGCGACGGTCTCGGTCAGAGAGATTCGGATGAAATCGACGTGGGTGATGTCCCCCCGCACCGGGTGCCGTTGGATCTCACGGGCTAAGGAGGTGACTTCGTCCCCGTCGACGTCGAGGGTGATAACCGCGTTGAGGCCGGCCTCCGTGTGCAAAACTGCGAACAGTTCGCGGCCGCCTACCGTAACGGACTTGGGTTCGGCCTCATGGCCGTAAACCGTGGCGGGAACACCGCCCTCGCGACGCAATCGGCGGGCATCGGCGCTGCCGCGACCGATGCGAATACTTGCTTTGAGAGTGGTGTCGGCCACGGCGGTACTCCTCGAGACGTTCTGGAACGGCGTAACAATAGCCCCAACCCCGCCGAAGTCCATCGGCTAATGGCCTGGGTCGGGCTGCTCCCGACCCGTCGCCAGTCTCCAGGTCCCAGTTCGCCATTACGGGTGCAAAGGCGTCGGAGGTGTAGCTGGTGTCCCCACCTCCGATGTCGGGTCCTGCGATAGCTCAAACCGGGGTCTGGCGACTGGCAACTCGCACGTGGTGGCAAATCAGGGCGCTCAACCATCCGCGAAGTGATAGGTTCCGCTTGGATCCGAGGGGAGAAAGCCATGCACGAGGCGAGCACTGAGACCCAGTGGCACAAGATCGACCCCGGTGAGCTCGAGATCGGCCAAATCACTACGGTGGTGGCTGCCCAGCGGGCGGTGGCGATCAGTCGGACCAAGTCAGGTTGGGGCGCTCTCGACAACCATTGCCCCCATCAGGGAGGACCGCTCGGCGATGGGGAGATTGACCCCCGGGGTTGGCTTGTCTGCCCGTGGCACGGCTACGAATACGACCCCGCCAGCGGGGCACCTCCCGAAGGATACGGCGATGTCGCTTCCTGCTTCAGAATCGAGGAACGCGACGACGGGCTCTACGTAGAACTTCCTGTAATTGAAGACAAGCCCTCGATCATGGATCAGATGGTCGACGTCATGACCGATTGGGGGGTGGATGCCGTGTTCGGGATGGTCGGCCATTCCAATCTGGGGCTGGCTGAGGCCCTCCAGCATGCCGAAGAGGCAGGGAAGCTCCGGTTCTATGGCATCCGCCACGAAGGAGCGGCTGCTTTTGCCGCCAGCGGATACGCCAAGCTGACCGGCCGACCCGCCGCCTGTTTCGCCATCGCCGGACCCGGGTCCACCAACCTCCTGACCGGTTTGTGGGATGCCAAGGTCGACCGGGTCCCGATTCTGGCCCTCACCGGACAGGTGAACACCCAGGTGCTTGGGCCGGGCGCGTTCCAGGAGATCCCGACCGCGGCGGCCTTCGAAGCGGTCTCTGAGTGGAGCCAGACTGTGCTAGTCCCTGAGAATGCCTCCGAGCTCATGGCGCTCGCACTCAAGCACGCCATCGTCAACCGAGATGTTGCTCATCTCATCTTTCCGGACGAGACCCAGGACCTCCCGGGCCTGGACGATCCACCGGAACGGCCGATCGAAGGGCGAATTTCGACGGTGACGATCACGCCACCTGCCGAGGAGCTCGATCAGGCGGTGTTGATGCTGGAAGCCGCCCGGCGGCCGGTCATCATCGTTGGCAACGGCGCCCGGCCGTTTCGGGAAGAGATCATCGCGCTAGCCGAGCGGATCGACGCCCCGGTGCTTTCGACTTTCAAGGCGAAAGGAATCATCCCGGATGATCATCCGCTC
>JAUXJL010000180.1 GCA_030624805.1 Acidimicrobiia bacterium | reverse complement strand
GAACTGGCAGGTGTTACCCACCGGGCCGCCCGGTTTCGTACTGCGGTGGCTTTCATCCTTCCTGATGGTGGCGAGTTCGTGGCCGAAGGGGTGTTGCAGGGCCGGATAGCCCTGGCCCGGCGCGGCGATCTCGGGTTCGGGTACGACCCGGTGTTCGAAGTGGAGGCCTTCGGCTTTCAGACGCTGGCCGAGATAGGCGAAGAAGACAAGAACCGGATCAGCCACCGCGCGATCGCGCTTCAGAAACTGGCTGCCGGCCTGTAACTAGTCACTTATAGTAGGCACTGATACTCACTCTGAGTACGGTGACCTCATGGCTAATACGGCCCGGGGGCGGGTCTTGCGGGAGTTCTTTCTCGTCGCGTTCATCGCGGCGTTCGTCGTGCCCTGGGGGGCGGCCACTGCCAACATGTCGGCTCAATTGGCCCAGGACGTCTATGGGTGGGAGGCCCTGAACGTCATCGCAGGCAGCTCTGAGCTGCGACTTCACTCACTCGGTGATGATGTGTGGGAGGTGTGGGTGTGTGACACAGCCACTGGAAGTGTTTCAGTAACCCCGGCCGACGTGACCGCGGTCCTCAACGCAGAGGTTGCGCCCTACTACCGGTGGCTTTCCGAAGAGGCTTACCAGCCGGTGTTCCGCTCCGGCGGTACTGTCATGGAGGGATCGGGATGCACCAATGCGGTAGCCGATCGTGTGACTTCGGATCCGAACGGCGTCATCATCATCACCGATAAGCCCTCGAATGGGGGATCCGCCCAGAGCGGCATCTGGTGTCCCTATGAAGGGTTGTGCCCGGCCTCTCCTGAGGAGTTCCCCGACAACTTCCGTTCTGTGACCCTTGGCGCTCATGCGGTGGTCGGGCCGAATCCGCGGCTGGTCACCGTAATTCACGAGCTCGGCCATACCATCCACTTCGGTCACAGTTTCAGCGGGACAACCACCGGTATCTGGGCCGAATACGACAATCCCATCGACGTCATGAGCAAGGCGGGGGACCGAACCCGGCTCATGGGCACTCTGGCACTCAATCGATACATCGCAGGGTGGATCCCGACCGATCAGGTTGCCGTGGTCGATACCCCGGGGTTGTTCACGATCTCGGCGATTGGCGGGGGGGCAACCAAGCTCCTGTTCGTGCAGAATGGCGAGCAGGGCTGGTACACGACGATCGACGTGCGAGTCACCGACGGCTACGACGCCTCGCTTCCGCGAGCCGGCGTCACGGTGCACACCCTCGATCAGCGGGCCGAGGCATGTGGCAGCGCTCTGCCATGCTTCGGGCTCTCGCGCCGTGTGAGCCAATGGCCCGCCCTGGGGGATACAGACGGGCACCTCCTCGAGGTTGGCGATCAGCAATCTCTTCCGAACGGGTGGATCCTCTCGGTAGAAGGCCGGGTCGGTGACAGTTTCGTCGTCAATCTGCTGGATACTTTGGCGCCCGTGTTCTCCGGCCCGGTCACTGCTTTCGGTGCTGAAGTTTCAAGCGTTCACCTTGGCTGGCAGGCGGCCCAGGACGAGGGCCCGGTCACCTATGAGGTGCTTGTGGGTGGAGAGGGAGTCCTCGAAACCGGAGAGACCACGGCCGTGATTACCGGGCTGGCGCCCGGCCGAGCGCACGAGATCCAGGTGGTGGCCAGAGACAACAGCGGCCACACGACGACGACGAGCCCCATCATCGTCGAAACGCTCAGCAAGCGCGACAAGTGGGTGGCTCACCACGCCGGATCCGGATGGTGGTCCTTCCGACTCGGTGAAGGCGCTACCCACACCATTTACTACGGCGTACCGGGCGATGTTCCACTGCTGTGTGACTGGGATGGTGACGGTGTTGACACCGTCGGGCTGTATCGACCACACGAGGGGTTTGTATACCTGCGGAACTCGAACACCCTTGGCTTCGCCGACCTCGACTTCTTCTATGGGGTCCCGACCGATGTGCCCTTGTGCGGCGATTGGGATGGTGACGGCTCGGACTCGGTAGGTATCTATCGACCGGCCGAGCAGCGCTTCTACCTTCGCAACTCGACCTCGCTGGGTTTTGCCGACATCGTCGTGCAGCACGGAGAGCCTGGGGACGTGCCCATCGTTGGCGATTGGGATGGCGATGGCGTCGACACAGTGGCGGCCTATCGGCCACAAACGGGAACGGTATACTCAGCCGGCCGCACCGATTGGCCGGCAACCCGGCACGGTCCGATGATTATAGGGGACCGTTCCGGCACCGGAAGCGACCTGAGTGCCCACTACGCGGACGGTGTGATCACGTTCGTTGGAGAGGGCGGGGCCCAACAGATCATTCGCTTCGGTGGAGAATCGTTTACCGCGCTGGCGGCATGGTGGGACTAACGCCCGGTCCGTTTCTAGCCGGCTTCGATCTCGCCGTACTGGGTCTGCATGAAGTCCGGGAAGTCCCGGTCTTGGCCAAGCAGATGCTGCCCAAAGAAACGGGTTAGCTCCTCGTCGAGGATCTCGATGAGTCGAGTGGAGTCGATCGATCCCTGGATACCGATGAAGCCGCCGACTGGGCTCAGGAGCGGGGAAAACACGAAGTCACGATGCTCTGTGCCGCTAATCGACTGAAGGTACTGCTGGTCTTGGCCGTTCTGAAAGAGCTCGAGAAGCACCGTCTCGTTGTCCTCGGCAATCCACTCCTCGCTTCTGACGAACGCAAAGGGAACTCGCAGGCCCTGGTCGATGATGGCTTGTTCGATCGGTTCAACCCACGGATCGAAGCCGATGCCGGCCTTGCATCGGACGTCGGTTGCACAGAAGCTCACCACCGCCCCGCCACCGAGCGAGTGACCAAAGAGCCCGAGCCGGTTCAGATCGAGTCGCTGGGCGAGCGCGGTAGACCGGTCACCCCGGTTGATATTGGCTAATTCGTCTACGACGAAGCCGAGATCGGCCGTCATGACCTCGATGAGCTGCGACCCCGCAGCTAGAAATGCTTTTGGACCGATTCGATCCTCGTCGGGGAGTGCCGCGGGGTCGACCGGGACCTGACGGTCGCCGGGGAACACCGTCATGGACGACGCGTATGTGTGGTCGATGGTTACGACGACATACCCGTCGGCGGCCAGGGTCTCGGCCTGGTTGAAGTTGACGGTGCGGAACCCACGCCATCCGTGCGAATACACGACAACAGGAAAGGATGCGACCGCGTCTGACACGGGAGCGTCCGGGTATGTGTGGGTGTCGGTCAGCTCGAGGTGGTCGAAGCTGAACGACGGGACATCGACGTAGGAGGCCAGTGCGCTGCCGACCGCCGACAGGTCTTCGATCCAGGGGCCGGTCTCGGCGTCGGCAGCCGGGTCGGCGGGATAGAACACCTGCACCATCACCTCACGGGGTATACCCGGCGAGGGGCCGTAGGTCTCCACCCGGTTCTCATCAACAAGATGAAGCGAGAAGGTCCCGACTTCGAAGGCGCCAGCGGGGGTGGGGAGGCTTGGCACGGGAAGTACGACGGGGAGAGCGATAGCGGCAACGCCGATGAGGCCGCCGAGCGCCCGGCCGACTCCTTTGGCCCGGCTTTGATCACCGAGGTGCTCGGGAGGCCCGATGAACTCCCACCAAGTGACGATCGCAACCGCGACCGCAAAGGCGTAAGCGGGCACCATTTGCCATCGGTATCCCTCGATGGCGAGCTGCCACGGGACGGTCATAGCAAGCAGCAGGCCGACGCCTTGCCGGATGCCGGTTCTCTGGGTGAGTCCGGGCAGGACAAACCACAGCGCGGCAAGGGCGAGGATCAGAATTTCGAGAGGACGCATGCTGTTCCGTTATCGGCAGGGAAGCCCGACTATCTTAGTTTTCGCGCTCTGGTTCCGTGAAACAATCCACACCGGACCTTTTTCACCCTTGCGCGGTAGGTTTTGGGGAGCAAACCAAAGGGGAGAATTGCGCAAACGCAGCTGGTTGCTGTTGGTAGGTCTTGGCCTGCTGCTGGCCGCCTGTGCCCCGGGTTCGGACAATTTTGCCCCCAACGATCGGGCCAACTTCTTTCACGGTGTGTGGCACGGCTGGATAGCTCCCTTCACTCTGGTGTGGGAGATTTTCGACTCCGACATACGGGTGTATGAGCCGAACAACACTGGCTGGTGGTATGACTTCGGGTTCTACATGGCCGTCATCAGTGGTTTTGGCAGCCTGGCCCTGAGCCGTCGCAAACGGCGAGGAGCGCATAGAACGCGTTAGCAGTAGCCGGTTGGAACGAGCAGAAGAGAGACGGCCGGCCGGGTTCGCCATCGCCTGCGGCTGTGGGGTTATGTGTCTGTTGTTTCCAGCTGGTCACGGATGCCTGATAATGCCTTGGTCAGATCCGCCTGTTCGTCGATGCCCATCTGGTCGAGGAAGTGACGGCGGATCCCGGCGACGTGGGTCACGGCCAACTTCCTGTGAAGGCTTCGACCCTTGGCGGTGAGGGCAGCCACTATGCCTCTTCCGTCACGTTGGTCTGGTTTTCGGGTGACGAGCCCCCGGCGCTCGAGGTTGTTCACCGTGTAGGTGAGCCGGCTGCGAGAGAAGAGTGTTTGTTCGGCGAGTTCGCTCATCCGAAGCACTCCACCGGTTGCCTCGGACAGGTTGGAGAGTACGTCAAAGTCGCTCATCCGCTCGTTGTGAGCCTTCTTCAGTTCGTCGTCGAGCTGGGTGAGTAGGCGGGTGCTGGCATGGAGAAAGGTTCGCCAGGTCCTTTGTTCATCGGGCGTGAGTTGCCGTATCGCCATACCATGGGAATATAGTTCAATATTGAACCGTTGTCTTCTCTAAAGTAGTTAAGTCTTGAACTATAAGGAGGAGACATGGAAACCACCAACAACTCAGTGAAGAGTGCTTTCGACGACCTATTCAGTGAACTGGTCGACGTGCTCGAGGAAGAACGTGAGCTCAGGGCTGTGGCCGGCAGCCATATCGCCCTCATCGAAGTCAAGGATCGCCTGCACACCCTCAGGTCGGAGTTGGCCACCGCCAGGAAACAGCTTGTGCGCGTGACGAGCGACCGAGCCGGTGAAATCACACGTCCGCGTTCTGGCCCGCCAACAGCCCACCT
>JAUXJL010000068.1 GCA_030624805.1 Acidimicrobiia bacterium | reverse complement strand
GCAGGGCGATCATCCGGCCGGCTTCGATCACGTCCGCCCCATCGGCTTCGATTACCCCTCCAACCCCGGTGAGCTCTCCGTTACGTATCTCGATGTCGCCGGTGAGATCGCCCAGCTGTGGGTCCATCGTCAAGATAGTCGCACCCTTTATGAGGATATGGTCCCGGGCTGGGAGGTTCCCAGACGTCGTCACGCTCCTACTCTTCCCGACGCTCGATCGGCCCGGCTCCCAGGTGGGCCGTGAACCATTCGACAATCTCGGGGGTGACCGTGTCGCCGTATTTCTCGTAGGCGGCGTAGTGTGACGTCTGCTTCTGGAGAATAAGTTTCTTGGGGGACCCGGCCGCCTCGTAGATGGCGACCGCGTGATCGGTTGGTGTGACGGCGTCGTTCTCCACCGCGATCACCATGAGGGCTCTTGGACTGATAGCCGCGGCGACATCGACGGGCTTGTAGGCGAGGATGGCCTCGGCACTGGCGAGAAAGACCGAGGTCGGAACCCGCCCGTCCACATCCTTCTTGACGGCGGTGGCAGCTCGCTCGGGGGTGGGGATCATGATTTCGGTCCGCGGATGCACCTCCTCGCTCTTGCCCGTCAGTACCCGACTGCGGCGATCGTGCTCGAGACGCTCCAGGAACTCATACCATTCGTACTCGCGTCGCATCCGATGCAGCCAGTCTTCGCCGTCGGCCACCGGCACCTGAGCCACCGCGCATAGGACCCGCCGGTCGTAGGCGGCCAACATCACTGCATTGCCCCCGCCGGTTCCACCGGAGCCGAAAGTCCCGATCGCGTTCTCGTCAACATCGTCGCGAGATGTGAGGTAGGTGACGGCGTTTATCAGGTCCTCGAGTTGGCGGGATGGGAGTAGCAACCGACTGTCGCCCTCCGAGTCCCCGAACCCCCGGTAGTCGAATATGAGTACCGCAAAACCGGCCGCGTTGAGCGCCTCGTGGTACCGGTGATAGAGCTTGGCATCCTTCAGCCCCAGCCAACCGGGACCTTGCACGATGGCGGCGAAAGGGCCGTCCCCGGTTTCGGGAAGCCGCAACAAGCCGGCTACGCGCTCTCCCTCGCTGAAGAAAGAAACCTTCTGTTCGTTCATCGCTTCTCCTATCTCGATCGGTCGTCACGGCCCAGTCGGCCGGTACGAGCCGGCCTCTCTGTAACAGAGTCGCTAGTTCTCAGTCTCGCCTTTCCCGGAGCTGGCGTCGGCCATCTTGGTGGTGAGGTCGTCGCGCGCCTCTTCGAGGTGAGCACTCAAGATGCGGGCTGCCTTCTCTCCATCCCGCGAGCGAATGCAGTCTCTGATCTCGGCATGGGCGGCGTGTGAATGGTCCCGTCTCTCGAGAGCGTGGTAACGATCGACATTGTTGCGCAACCGGACTATCAAGTCGGACGTGTACCGTCTCCCGGCGCGGCTGTAGAGCTCTCCGTAGAACAGACGCCGGGCCATTAGTGCCTCTGCGGAGCTGAGATCTTCCTCATCCATGCGCTCGGAGAGAGCGCACAGGAGCTCGGCGCTCGTGTCGTCGAGCCCGGTCACGGCCAGTTCCATACAGACCGGTTCGAACATGAGACGCAGCTCATAGATCTCGGTAATGTCCCGCTCGTCGAGCGACGTTACCCATGCCCCCCGCCGGCCGTCGAGACGAACCAACCCCTCCACTTCGAGTCGACGGAGTGCGTCCCGGAGGGGGATCCGACTAACACCCAGCTGATCGGCGAGCTGTGACTGGGCGAGTCGCTCGCCCGGCGCCAGGATTCCCTGCAAGATCGCGTTGCGCAGAGCCTCAGTGACCACCTCTTCAACGCTCCGGGGAGCACTCATCTCGACTTCATCGCGGTTGATCCCGCCCACTATGCCGACCTCCTCCCGGGACCTGCATACAATATATCTGGCGGGAGAATCGTCTTCAATGGAAAGGTTCTCCACCGCGGCGCGGGAGCCTGGTCTGTCATGCGCCGCCGCCCTCGAGCCGCTCCTTCAACCGGCCGAGGAATCGGGCGGCCGCCACACCGTCCACCGCTCGGTGATCGGCGCTCAGAGTGGCACTCATGGTCATGCGGGCAACGATCTGGCCGTCGACTACTTGGGGGCGGAGCGCGCTTCGCCCGGTGGACAGGATCCCGACCTGAGGGGGGTTCAAGATCGCCACGAACGATGAAACTGGGAACATTCCAAGATTGCTGACGGTGAAGGAGGCGGCCGTGAGCTCAGGACCCCGCAACTTCCCGGCTCTCGTGCGGGCAATCAGATCCGCCAACCTGGCAGCCATTTCGGCCAGCGTGAGATCGGCGCACTCAAGAATCGCCGGCGCGATCAGGCCATCCTCTACCGCGATGGCTACCCCGACGTTCACCGTGTCGAGCAGTGTGTGTCCTTCATCGGTCCAGTGAGCATTAAAATCGGGCTCGTCCTCCAACACGGTCGCTACCGCGCTGACCAGGACCGCCGTCAGAGTCACAGGCTGGTCGGGGCCGTTGGCCTCATTGGCTTCAGCAACCACAGCTAGAGCCGCTTCCATGTCGATGTCGGCCGTTACGTAGAAGTGAGGGGCCTGCTGTTTGCTATCGGTCATGCGTCTGGCGATGGCCCGGCGCATGCGACTTGGCTCCAGCACCCTCCGGCCGGTCACCTCAGCGCTCATTCGGCCAACTCGAGATACCCGATGACGTCCCCGACGGTCACCTCAGCATCCACATCGTGCACAATCTCAACGAGGGTCCCCGAATCAAGGGCCTCCATTTCCATCGTCACCTTTTCGGTGTCTACTTCGACGATCACCTCACCCTTGGTGACCTCGCTCCCGACCTGCTTCGTCCACGCCAGGATGGTGCCCGTCTCCATGTCGGGACCGAGTCGCTGCATTTCGATCGGTATCCGCATCACTGCCTCCGCTTTCCGCACTGATGGATCGGCGGTCTCGCCGCCGCCACAATCCTGACTCTATTTCTCTTGCGCTCGTGTCCCGGCAACGCGCTACACCCTCTAGCCGGCGATTTCGGAGACTGCCTCAACAATCTTGGCTTCGGTTGGCTCAACGAACTCTTCCAGAGGAGGGCTGAACGGTATCGGCACATCGAGCGCCGTCACTCGTTTGATCGGAGCGGTCAGGTCGCCGAGAGCATTCTCTGCCACCAGCGCGGCGATCTCGGCGGCAACCCCGCACCGCCGATGACACTCGTCGACCACGACCAGTCTCCCGGTCTTGGCCACCGAGGTGAACACTGCGTCCTCATCCAGAGGCGTGAGCGTTCTCAGGTCGACTACCTCTACGTCGATTCCCTGCTTGGCCAAGGTCTCGGCGGCGGCCAGGGAACGCACCACCATGAACGAAGAAGCAACAATCGTCACATCGGTCCCGGACCTCTTGATGTCGGCAACACCGAAGGGGATGGCATAGTCGGGGTCCGGAACCTCACCGATTGTGTCGAATAGGCGGACGTGGTCGACCCAGGCGGTGGGGTTGTTGCTTTGTACGGCGGTGGCCACCAGCCCTTTGACGTCCGCAGGCGTGGATGGAGCCATGATCTCGAGCCCCGGAGTGTTCCACAACATGGCCTGGGGGCTGTGGGAGTGCTGGGCGGCTCCACCGCCTCGAATCCCCTGGTTGAAGTGAAAGACCATCGGCACCGAGGTCTGGCCACCCGACATGTAGTGAACGTTGGCGGCCTCATTGACGACCTGAGGAAAGGCCTGAAAGATGAAACTGGCGGTGGCGATGTCGACGATGGGACGGAGACCGGCCATCGCCGCCCCGATAGCCGCACCCACGTAGCCGACCTCTGCGATCGGCGGGTAGTACACGCGCTCGACGTAGTCCTCACGCAACTCGACCATCAATTCGCGGTGCTCGGTCAGACCCAGAAAGTACTGGCCCATGAGGTGAACCCGATCGTCTGTCTCGAGTGCGCGGCGCAACGCTCCAACCAGTGCTTCTGCATACAAACGTTTTGGCATGTCGACCTCCTTCAGGCGTAGACGTGGTCGAGGGCGGCTTCGGGCGGAGGGTATGGGCTGTCAAGCGCGAACTGGACGGCTTCTTTCATCTGGGCCTTGACGCCGGCATCAATCTCGAGGGCCTGTTCGGGAGTCAAGTTCCCGGCTTCGATGAGCTCTCGGGTAAACCGCAAGATCCCATCCTGCGAACGGTGCCATTCGACATGCTCATCCGGCAGAGCCGTCTCATCCCAGGCAATCGTCAAGTCGAGCTCACCGGTCAGTAGCTGGGGCCAGAGTGGACGGCTCCCGGGCCATCTCACGGTTCGGGCCTCTATGAAAGTCGGGCCATCCCCGGCCCGGGCCCTGGCAATCGCAATGTTCATCGTGTCGTGCACTTCCCCGGCGTCGAATCCGTCGATCGCCACCGCCGGCATGCCAAACACCGCCGCCAGGCCGGTGAGCGGAGAGGCAGCCATCGAGGAGGACGGATACTCGTTGGCCCTCTGCCCGAGCGCTTCCAGACTGTTGTTCTCGCACAAGTAGATGATCGGGAGCTTCTCGAGTGCCGCGATGTTGACAGATTCGTGCCAGGCGCCCTCTTCCAATGAGCCATCACCCATGAGACAAACACTCACCCGGCGATTTCCCAGCTTGCTAAAGCCGAAAGCCGCCCCGGTGGCCAGGGGAATGCAACCGCCGGTGGCTGCCGAGGTCACCGGAAACCCGTGTTCCAACGATGAGAGATGGAGGGTTCCACCCTTGCCCTGGTTGGTGCCGGTTTCCCGGCCCAGAATCTCGGCCATCATGCGAGCCGGGTCCACACCCCTGGCAAGAAGATGGCCGTGATTCCTATGGGTCGTGAACCCGAAGTCTCCATCCTCGAGCAGCCCGAGAGCAGGGGCGCCCGTCGCCTCCTGTCCTATGTAAACGTGGAAATGCCCAACGTCGAATTCCCCGGCCAGGGTGATGAGTGCCTCTTCGAATCGCCGCATCACGAGCATGGTCTGAAACAGCTCACGCAGCTGGTCTTCGCCTAATTCCGGAAGCATCGTGTCCCTCCTCGAGTCTCGAAAAATAGTGGCGGCGCGTTCATGCAGGTGCCCCGTCCCGGCTAAAGGCGAGCGAGCGCTGCACCGCATCCACGATGGCATCAACCCCGGGAGCGAACAGCTTCTCGAGCACCGGGCTCGACGCCACCGGCGCAAACGGTGCTCCCACCCGCAACACCGGGCCTGTCAGATCTGCGAAGGCCACCTCCTGGACCTGGGCGGCAATCTCTCCCCCGATCCCACCAACGGTGACCGCTTCGTGGGCTACCACCAGACGGCCCGTCCTCCGAACCGATTCAAGGATGGTATCGAGGTCGAGCGGTGCGAGGGTGCGGGGGTCGATGACTTCAATGGATGTTCCCGATTCCTCGAGTCGTTCGGCTGCCTCCAGAGCAGCAGGAACCATACGGGAGACGGCCACGACCGTTGCATCGGTACCCGCTCGCCGGATCGCCGCCCGACCGAAAATAATGGGCTCGATCACCTCGCCAACCTCGCCACCGGTCCAATAGAGAGCACGGTGTTCCAGGAACAGCACGGGATTGTCGTCTCGAATCGCACTCTTGAGCAGGCCGGCCGCGTCGGAGGCAGTGGCCGGGGCAACAACCTTCAGGCCGGGCACGTGGAGGAACCACGCCTCGAGGCTCTGGGAGTGATGGGCACCGTACCCACCTGATATTCCTCCTTGTACTCGCACCGTCAGCGGGACTCGCAGCTGTCCGCCGGACATGTAATGGAGCTTGGCGGCGTGGTTGACGAGCTGGTCCATGGCGAGGGTGATGAAGTCAACGAACATGATTTCGACGATGGGCCGGAGGCCGACGAGTGAGGCGCCAACCGCCATACCCATGACGGCTCCTTCGCTGATGGGCGTGTTGCGCACCCGGGTCACTCCGAATTTGTCGGCCAGACCGGTCGTGGCCCCGAACGGGCCTCCCAGCGTCACGTCCTCACCGAGGATCACTATCGACTCGTCGTTTTCCATCTCTTCTTGTAAAGCCCGGCGGATGGCATCTATGTACCGCAACTCGGGCATGGTCAGCTCGCCAGGACTTGCGAGGTGAGCGATTCGGGCGCCGGCCACGGGGCGTCGAGCGCGGCCTCGGCCACTGCCTCGATCCGTTGGCGAACGTCGGCTTCGATGGTCCGAGCCTCGGAGGCATCCTCGGAAAGCACATTCTGTTGCTCGAGATACATCTCGAAGCGGGCGATCGGATCTTTCTCCTTCCACTCTTCCCGCTCACTCAGCTCCCGATATTTGGCCTGGTCGCCCTCGTAGTGGCCCCGGGGCCGGTGGGTGAGCGCTTCGATGAATGACGGGCCTCCGCCGCTCCTAGCCAGCTCGACCGCCTGCTCTGTGGCGGCTTGGACCGCCAGCACATCGTTGCCTTCGACGGTCGTGCTCGGGATCTGATACGTGTCTGCGTAGTGGGTGAGTCGCTCGATGTTGGTGTGGGCGGACAGCGGCGTGAATTCGGCGTACCCGTTGTTTTCGCACAGGAACACCAGCGGGAGCTTCCACAGGCTGGCCAGGTTGAGGGATTCATGGAATGGGCCCGCCTGGCCGGCTCCGTCGCCAAAAAAGACCACCGTCACCTGGCCCATGCCCGCCTGCTGGCCCGCCAGCGCGGTGCCAAGACCAAGCGGAATGCTCCCGGCTACCACTCCGGTCGCCGTCACGAAACCGCATTCCAGAGCCACCAGGTGCATCGAGCCGCCCTTGCCGGCGCAGTAGCCGGTCGACCGCCCAGCCAGCTCGGCCATGAGCCGCTCCGGATCTGCCCCTTTGGCTAGGGCATGGGCGTGGGCGCGGTGGCTGCCGAGCACGTAGTCGTCATCTCGCAAGATGCTGCAAGCTCCGACTGCAGACCCCTCCTGGCCGATGCCGAGGTGCAGAAGCCCACTGATGTGGCCCCGGGCATATAAGTCGGAGACCTTCTCCTCGAAGGCGCGGATGAGCCACATCCGCTCCAGCAGATCGAGCAGTGCTCTGTCCTCAGCCGCTCCGATGCTGGTCAAGCGCCGTCTCGCAACTCGGCAGTACGTTCCTCATCGAGCTCGAGGGTATCGGGGTCGATCACGACCTTGTACGTCTCGAGAGCGGCTCTTACGCTGACGTACTCGTTAATTACGTCATCGAGGACGGCGGCCGGGTCACGTTCGGCCGGATCGCCGACCCCTCCCCCGCCGCCGCTGACCTTGCCCAGGATTTCGCCGGTCTTGATCTCCACCCTCCGATGGGTACGGGCCGGTATCTCTTCGTCGCCTCGTTTGATGTACATGCGTGAAAGGGGCCCGGGCTCTCCGCCGGCGGCACCGGGCGGCTGGGTAAGGTCGCCGTCCGAGCTTCCGGTGGCGGCTCCGACGTCTCCGCCGAGGTTCTGGACCTCCCACAACATCCCGGAACCACCTCGCCACCGGCCCGCGCCCGACATGTCGGGCACGAAGTGATAGCGGATGGTCCGCCACGGGAACCGGATCTCGATTTCTTCGGTGCTCCCGCGCTGAATGGAGCCCAGGCCCGACATGCCCATGGCACCTTCGAACCCGTCGTAGCCCCACACCGCACCCGACCCCCCGTCGGCGTCGGTCGTCGTCTGCACATAACGTTCTCCGCTGCGGGGATCCACGCCCGCGATGTAATGACCGCGCCGACGACCCCAACTGGCGATGGCTCGGCTCTGGTCTGCGTTTGAGAGGGCGCTGACGGTTGCCTCGAGGATCTGGGTGCCGACGTTGACGGGCGATCCACCGACGGTGGCCGGGTATTGGGCGTTGCACACCGAACCCTCGGGGGCGATCAAGGTGATCGGGCGCATGCTGCCTTCGTTGTGGAACTCCGAGTATTCAGGATCGAAAAACAGGAAACTTCCGGCCACCGCCCGGCTGTAGGTGGACGCGTAGACACAATTGACGAAACCCTTACGCTGGGCGTCGCTCTTGGAGAAGTCGAGGATGAGCTCATCACCCTTGACGGTCGCGTCGAGCCGAACCCACACGTTTTCATCCAGGGTGGTTCCGTCGTCGTCGGTGGCCGACTCGCCGTAGTACGTGCCGTCCGGAATGTCGGAGATGATGCTGCGGACGTTCGATTCCATACGATCGAGCATCTCTTCGACGGAGTCCAGAACCGTGTCGCGGCCGTATTTGTCGAGGAGAGCGTGGATCCGGTTCTCACACACGGTCAGTGCCGCCATGAGGGCGTAATTGTCGATCCGGACGCCCTCCGGCCAGCGGACGTTGTTCCAGATCAACTCGAGCACGTCGGTGCGCTCGACACCGCGGTCGTAGATCTTGATGGGCGGGATGATGATTCCTTCGGCGTGGATGTCGTATCCGTCCGGGAAGTAGCCGCCCGGGAACGCACCACCGGTATCCATCTGGTGACCGCGGGTCAGGGCCACGAATACCAGCTCATCCTCGTAAAAGATCGGTCTGAAGAATCCCCAGTCGGGCAGATGGTTGCAATAGCCCTTGTATGGGTCGTTTGTCAGGATCACGTCCCCCGGGTGGAGATCGTCGCCGAATTGTTCGAGGATGTACTTCACCGAGAAGCCCTGGGAAAGAAACATCGAGGTGGGGCCCTCCGGAACCGCAATCGTCCTGCCCTGCGCGTCCCAGATACCCGCCGCCATGTCATGGAGCTGGGCAATCAGATAATTCTGGGCGGTACGGTCAATAACGTGACGCATCTCGCGGCCCATGCTCTGAAAGCCGTGCCAGATCGTCGACAGGGTGATCGGGTCGACTTCGCGTGTGCTCATTGGGTTCTCCATTGGCTGGATTGAGTGCCTGGCAG
>JAUXJL010000060.1 GCA_030624805.1 Acidimicrobiia bacterium | reverse complement strand
CCTTCGGCCAAGATCCTGACGATTGACAAACCGAGGCCGACGCTGCCTACCAGCAGCGGTTGATGGCCCTGATGAACAAAACGCTGGAACATTCTCTCTTCGACGTGAGGAGCTACACCCTCTCCGCGGTCCCACACAGTCAGGCGATATGCGCCGCCTATGGCGGCCCCCCGCACCCCAACCGGCTCGCCGCCGTAGCGACGGGCGTTTGAAGTGAGGTTTCGAACGATCTGCCGGAACCTGAAATCATCTGCGTAGATCAGGGCATCTTGGATCTCCATGCCGATCTTCTCTCCCGCCTTCAAGAGTGGGGCAAGGGCCCGCTCGACGCCATCGGTAGCCGAGAACTCCTCGAGGTGGTAGGCGAGGGCACCTGCATCGGCCCGGGCGGCGGTCAACAGATCCTCGACCATTCGTGACAGCTCATCGGCTTCCCCCCGGATGAGACCGACGAGCTCTTCGGTGACGGCCGGATCCTTGACGCCGCCGTCGCCGAGCAGCTGGGCAAACCCATAAATGGACGTCAGCGGGGTACGGAGCTCATGGGACACGCTGGCCACGAACTCGTCCTTGGCTTTGTTGAGCTCACGCTGAGCCTGGAGGCGGGCCTCGAGCTCCTGCTGCTTGTTCTGGCGACGGGCTGCCCACCGGTACAGAAGAATGGCGGATGACGGAATGAGGAACGCGACCAGGAAACGCGACAGTTCGCTGATCCTTCCCACGGTGGTCTGGGCGGCCGCCAGGTCGTTGACGGTCGCGTCCCGGGCCGAGACGACAACCGAAGTGAGAGCCTCGAAGTCGGGATTGAGCGAAGCGCCGAGCATCTCGTTGGCCAGCTCGAGTTCGCCCGCGTCCAGCTCCGCCAAGACGGAGGCGGAAGTCGCACCGAACCCGTCAATGTCGGCGGCGGCGTCCGTTCCGGCGATCGGATACGACTCGCCGTACCGATCGGCGGCTTCGAGGAATTGGGTGAGCGCGGCTGCCGCCTCCTCCCGAGCGATCCCCACAGCCGCTGGGTCGGCTGTGGGCTGAGCTGCCACATAAGTGGAAATGAGAGCGGCCTGCCCGACCTGAGAACGAAGGATGGCCGAGGCGCTCAACAAAGTCTCGGCCTTGTGCAGCGAGGCGGCATTGTCGCCGGCGCGACGGGCCCCGTATGCATTGGCGAACACTGCGGAAACCGCGATGAGGAGGACGGCTATCAGGATGCCCCCGCCAATAACCGCAGCCTTCAATTTGGCCGTTGCTGTCGACTTCACTTGAACCATTCAGTTGATCTTCCTGGTTGTATCGGCTGCGGCCGGCACCGTATTGAGCAGCAAGAAGGGCACAAGACGCCGCCGATTTCGTCCGATAAGCAGTCCATGCGTTCGATGTTGTCTATGGGAATCAAACGGAGCGCGCTTCCTGCCGCCTTCGGCCTCCTTTGGCTGGCCATGGCCGTTCCAGCCTGGGCAGCGGTGACCGCCAACGACGATGCCGCGGTTGGCGCGGAAGACACTGCTATCGACATCGCCGTGCTCGTCAACGACCTCTCAGACGGTTCACCCCCGGTCTTGACGGCCGTGTCGGCCGCGTCGAGCGGCACAACCAGCATTGTGGGAGATTCGATCCGCTACCTCCCGGATCCAGATTTCTCAGGAGCAGACATCTTTACCTATGACATGGCCGCCGATGGGTTCACAGGAACGGCCACGGTGTTCGTCACGGTGATCGCCACCAACGATCCACCCGTAGCGGTAGCCGACGGCGCCAGCATCCCCGAGGACACTTCAGCAACCATTGCTGGGCTCACCAACGACTCTGACCCCGACGGAGACCCGGTAAGTCTCCAGGCGGTCGGCTCCGCCACCTTTGGAACCGCGACTGTCGTTGGCTCACAGGTCGAATATCTGCCAAACCCCGACTATGTCGGACCCGACCTCTTCACCTACACCGTCTCGGACGGCGTCGGCGGGCTGGCGACGGGCGTGGTATCCGTCGTGGTGACACCGGTTAACGATCCTCCGGCGGCGTTTGACGATTTCGCCGGCACATTCCGAGATACCCCAGTGTCCGTTGCCGTCGCTCTCAACGACACCGACATCGATGGCGACGCCCTGTCAGTCGCCACCGTCGGCACGCCGGCAAGCGGCGTCGCCATCAGTGACGGGCCCGGGTCCGTGCAGTACACGCCCGGGTCGGGGTTCGTGGGTGTGGACACCTTTACCTACACGATCACCGATCCTTCCGGCGCCACCGGCTCGGCATCTGTCACTGTCAGCGTGTCGGCCACCAATCAACCGCCAAACGCGATCGACGACTTCGCGGTCACCGGCCCAGACGAGTTGGTTGTCATCGATGTTCTCGCCAACGATGTGGACCCCGATGGGGACCTGCTCTCGGTGGCAGCCGTCGGTTCGCCCGCCCGGGGGTCGGTGGTGTTGAACGGTGATGGAACCATCTCATACACACCGGATAACGGGTTCGCCGGTCTCGACGCTTTTGCCTACACGGCCACAGACGGGGTCGGCGGCACCGACTCGGGGACCGTCACCATCAGCGTTGCGCCCGCGTCTGGCGCTCCGGCTGCCAATCCGGACCTTGCGTCAGTTCCGGAAGACGGTTCAACCATCATCAATGTGCTTGGCAACGACAGCGGAGATCTCGCATTGGCCGTTCAATCCGTCAGCAACGCGGCTCACGGGACGGTGGCCTTGCTCGCCGACGGCACAGTCCGCTATTCGCCGGTGGCCGACTACAACGGAGCAGACAGCTTCACGTATCTCGTCAATGACCTCTCAGGCTCCAGTTCCTCGGCCCTCGTGTCGATCGTTGTTACTCCGGTGAACGATCCCCCGGTCGCTGCCAATGACTCATACCGATCCGACGGGGGCACCCCCCGAAACTTCCGCGTTCTCACCAACGACTCGGATCTAGACGGCGACACGCTCACGGCCTCGCTTCTCACTTCTCCGCAGGGCGGCACCCTCACACTGGCCAACGATGGTTCGGCTCGCTACGAGCCGAACCAGGGGTTCGTTGGGATCGACTCTTTTCGGTATCAAGCCTGCGATGCCGAGCTGTGTGACGAAGCCACCGTCATCATCGAGGTGACTGCCCCGGTTGCGCTTCCACCAACCCCCGGGCCGCCGGCGCCTTCTCTTCCCCAACTCGCAACCGTGGACGCCACGCCGCCATTGACCGCCCGACCGGTGATCTCACCCTCGATTGGCCTCAACCTGGCCGGTAGCGCCTCTTGGGAGAGCATCGGAGCCCTCCTGCTGCCATTGGCGTTGCTAGGAGTTGTCATGGTGTGGGTGCTCAGCGCCAGCCAATTCCCTTTCCTTTTCTTCTGGCGACGCAGGCGCGAGGAAGAGTCCACAACCACCATCGGCTAGGCGTGGCCCCGGAGAAAATATCGGCCTACCCTGTGGTCCGATCCACCGCGCCCGGTCAAATGGAGAGACATGCCTCGCACCCGAACGTTCACGTCAGAATCCGTGACCGAAGGCCACCCGGACAAGATGGCCGATCAGATCTCTGATTCGATTCTCGATGCCATCCTGGAGCAGGACACGTCGAGCCGCGTGGCGTGCGAAACCGTCCTCACGACCGGGCTCGTTCTGGTCGCCGGCGAGATAACGACGCACGCGTATGTCGATATCTCTTCGATAGCTCGAAGCACCATCCGGGACATCGGATATGACCGCGAGTCGTATGGATTCGACGGAGCAACGTGTGGGGTCATGGTTTCGATCGACGAGCAGTCACCGGACATTGCTCGAGGCGTTGACGCCTCCGAGGAGGTGCGATCTGGAACGACATTGACCGAGGACGACCTTGACCGGCAGGGAGCCGGCGACCAGGGGATGATGTTCGGCTACGCCACCACCGAAACCGACGCGCTCATGCCGCTCCCCATCCACGTGGCGCATCGGCTCGCCGAACGCCTCGCACAGGTCCGCAAGGATGGCACCGTGCCGTACCTCCGTCCGGACGGCAAAACCCAGGTGACATTCGACTACGACGGTGACACCCCTGTCCGGCTCCGTACGGTGCTGATCTCGACCCAACACGATGATGGCGTCGACCGTGACACGACCATCCGAAACGATCTCATCGAACACGTGATCAAACCCACCATTCCCGATGAATTCGCCGGCGATCCTGTTGACGTGATCGTCAATCCCACCGGGCGTTTTGTCATCGGCGGGCCGGTCGGCGACGCCGGGTTGACCGGCCGCAAGATCATCGTCGACACATACGGCGGGTCTGCCCGTCACGGCGGCGGTGCGTTCTCGGGCAAAGATCCCTCCAAAGTCGACCGCTCCGGCGCCTATGCGACCCGCTGGGTCGCTAAGAACGTGGTGGCAGCCGGTGCTGCCAGCCGATGCGAGCTGCAGGTCGCCTATGCGATCGGCATCGCCCATCCCGTTTCGGTGATGGTTGACACATTCGGGACTGAGAACGCCGACCCGGAGAACATCGAGAAGGCTATCAGGGAGATATTCGACCTCCGACCGGCCGCCATCGTGCGAGACCTCGACCTGCGCCGACCCATCTACCGCCGGACGGCGGCCTACGGCCACTGCGGCCGCACCGGCTTCCCCTGGGAGGAAACCAACCGGGTCGACGAGCTCAAGTCGGCGCTCGGTCTGTAACAACCAGCCAACAGACATTTCTCGGCCGTTAGGCGCCGGCAGCCGGCAGATTCCGAAACGTTCCCCAACCGCCTACCCGCCCCTCTCCTTTAGGCTCTCGGGGCTATGCCAGAGCCCATGATTCGTCTCGATCGCGTCTCTAAGTACTTTCCAGGACAGCAGACGCCGGCGGTTGGGGAGCTCAGCTTGGAGGTCGCCGAAGGCGAAGTAGTTGTCCTGGTCGGCCCGTCCGGGTGCGGCAAAACCACCACGTTGAAGATGATCAATCGGCTCGTGGAAGCCACCAGCGGGACCATCGAAGTAGCCGGGAGCGACATCACCAGTGTCGAAGCCCCCGTCCTCAGGCAGGGCATCGGCTATGTGATCCAGCGGATCGGGCTGTTCCCACACCGGACTATCGCAGCCAACATCGCCACCGTGCCCGGGCTGCTCGGCTGGGAGAAGGAGCGGACGGCTCAGCGAGTCGATGAGCTGATCGACCTTGTGGGTCTCGAGCTGGAAATGAAAGAGCGATACCCCTCTGAGCTCTCAGGGGGACAACAACAGAGAGTCGGGGTAGCGCGGGCCCTGGCGGCCGACCCACCCGTTCTGCTGATGGACGAGCCGTTCGGAGCCGTCGACCCCATCGTCCGCGGACGGCTGCAAGAAGAGCTGCTCGACCTGCAACGCCTGGTCAACAAAACAATCGTGTTCGTCACCCACGACATCGACGAAGCCATCCGGCTCGGAGACCGCGTGGCCATCCTCAATGTCGGTGGCGTGCTGGAGCAATACGCGTCGCCAAGCGAGATACTCACCAGGCCGGCCAACCGTTTCGTCGAAGAGTTCCTGGGCGAGGACCGGAGCCTCAAACGTCTCTCACTCACCCCAATCGACGCAGTGAAGCTGGCCCGGGGCCCCATCGTTGCCCCCGGGGCCGGTCGCGGAGAAGTAGAAGGCGTCATGAAAGAACATGGCGTGGATTGGGTGGGCATCGGAGCTGACGAAGGGCTCAGCGGCTGGGTCTGGGGCCGTGACGTGACCGGCCGGGCCGGTGATGCGGACCCGAAACCATTCTCGGTGCGCCTCACTCCCGACCAATCTCTTCGCGACGCACTGGACTCGGTCGTGAGCTCACATACCGGCGTGGCGGTGGTCTTCGACGGCGACGCCTACCTCGGTATGTTGAGCATCGAACAAATCAGCCGCCACCTGATCGAATGATTGGCCAGGCCCAAAGCAGCGATCCGTTTATCCGATGGGACTGGATCTGGGGCCACCTCGACCTGATATGGGAGAAAGTGGCCGAGCATCTCGTTTTGACGGGTATCGCCCTTGGGGTTGGTCTCGCACTATCACTGCTCCTGAGCGGCATAGCTCTCCGGTGGCGGAAGACCTACACCCCCATCACGTGGGTGACCGGCGTCGCCTATTCAATCCCCTCACTGGCGCTGTTCGCGTTCCTCGTGCCCATCACGGGGTTCACCATCCTGACTGCTCAAATCGGGCTGGTGAGCTACACACTGCTCATTCTCATCCGGAACATTGTGGCCGGAATCGACGGCGTCGATCCGGCGGTGAAAGAAGCTGCCATCGGGATGGGCTACACAAACAGGAGCTTATTCTTCAGCATCGAGCTCCCATTGGCGCTCCCCGTGATCATTGCGGGCCTCCGGATCGCCGGGGTAACAACCATCGGCCTCGTGACCGTAACTGCCCTTATCGGCCAGGGCGGGGTCGGGTTCTTCATCCTCCGGGGCCTCAATCGGTTCTTCTCAACAGAGATCATCCTCGGCACCGTGCTCTCGGTGATCCTGGCCGTGGTGCTCGACATGACCTTGCTTGGTGTCGAGCGGGTGCTCACGCCTTGGTCGAAACGGAGGGGCGAGGCATCGTGATCGAATTCCTGGCCGACGTCCTCGTGTGGTTCACCGAAGAGTGGGACGGCACTGAGGGCTATCTGGCCCGTGGCTGGAGAACGATTCAGCTGTCGGGTCTTGCCACGTTGACCGCGGCTGCAGTAGCCATTCCGCTCGGTGCTCTGCTCGGCCACTATCGCCGTTTTGGCGTTTCAGCAGTCGCCGTCGTGAATATCGGGCGAGCCTTGCCTTCCTTTGGCATCATTGCACTAGCACTGCCTATCACCATCCGCATCGCCCAGCACATACCTAACGGAGTCCCAATATTCGGCTCGGGCCTGGGATTCTTCCCCGCCTACATCGCCTTGTTCCTGCTCGCATTGCCGCCCATCTTCACAAACACGTACACGGGGATCCGCGAAGTCGATCCCGGAACTGTCGACGCAGCTCGGGGCATGGGCCTCACCGAGGGAGAGATCCTTCGCTCGGTCGAAGCCCCGCTGGCCTCTCCACTGATCATCGCCGGCCTCCGGATCTCAGCCGTCCAAGTCGTCGCCACCTCGCCACTGGCTGCGCTGGTTGCGTATCGCGGGCTTGGCCGGTTCATCGTTGATGGGTTTTCTATCCAGGACAACGTGCAGATCTTCGCCGGGGCCGTCCTGGTAGCGCTGCTGGCCATTTTCGTCGAACTGTTCTTTGGCGTGGTTGAACGGCGGATCGTGCCGCGCCCTCTGCAAACGGCGGGTTCTCCCGGCCGCCGGCCCAAGGAGATCTCAGCGGCGGCTTCCAACTAGGCCCCCTCGCCTAGGAATACCGACGCTTCTAGGGTGTTGAATCTGACGCCGCCACATTGGCGGTTTTGGTTGTTTCAACTGGAAGGGAGAAACCCATGCGGAGAATTTTCCGCAATCGAGCCCTCGGGGCGACCGTCATAGCACTGGCTCTGGTAGCCGTTGCCTGCGGGTCGGGTGAGAGCTCAGACACTGAAGGCCCAACCATTGTGGTTGGCTCCACCAACTTCGGAGAACAAGAGATCGTCGGCGAGATATTCGCGCAAGCACTCGAGAATGCCGGCTACCCGGTCGAAACCAAGTTCCAACTTGGTACAAGAGAAGTTGTCAACCCGGCGCTCAAGAGCGGGGAGATCGACCTGATGGTCGAGTACACAGGCACCCTGCTGACATTCGAAGGCGGGACCTCGAGTACCGATTCGGACTCGACTCACAGCGATCTGGTTTCTGTGATGGAAGGCCAGGGCATCACCGTCCTGGATTACGCACCGGCCCAGGACAAGAACGGATTCGTAGTCACCGCCGACACCGCCGCCCAGTACGGCCTGGCGACGGTGAGCGACCTGGCTGCAGAGAACGGCAACCTGGTGCTGGGTGGCCCGCCCGAGTGCCCGGACCGTGAATTCTGCCTCATCGGCCTTGGAGACGTATACGGCCTCGACTTCGCGTCGTTCCAGCCGCTCGACGTCGGTGGCCCGCTGACCGTGGCCGCCCTCGATGGAGGCGAGATCGATGTAGGTCTCTTGTTCACCTCGGACGGGATCATCGCCGCTAAGGGCTACGTCCTGTTGGAGGACGACAAGCTGCTGCAGCCGGCCGAGAACATCGTTCCGGTAATTCGCACGGCCGTGCTCGACGAGTACGACAGCGACCTGTCGAACCTGCTCAACGATGTGGCGGCGGAGATCACAACCGCCGAACTTTCCGAGCTGAACAAACGATTTGGCCTCGACGCCGAGGACGCCGACGTCCTCGCCAAGGAGTGGCTGGCCGACAACGGCTTCTAGCCGCCTCCCCTTTACACAGAGGGCGCCCCGGAACCACCGGGGCGCTTTCTGTTGGGCGTAACCTCGGCGGGTGAGTCGGGAAGCCTTCGTCATTGAGATACCGCTGCGCGGCGAATACCTGGCTGCCGGCCACACGGTTACCAGTCGGCGTGGCATCGTCGTGCGTGTCACCGCCGGGGACGTTTCCGGGTGGGGCGAGTTTGTCGAGATTCCCGGCTATTCGGCCGAGACGGTCGAGACCGCCCTGGCCAGTATGGAGGGATCCCCCCTCACTCACGTCAACCCGGCAGCGGTCGCGGCCGTTCGGACCGCCGAACTCGATCTGGCAGCCAAACGGGAAGGCCTTTCTCTGGCACAGAAGCTGGGAGCTACCAGCGGCCTGGTCGCCGCCGGGGCTGTTGTTGCCCGACTCGGGCAACTGAAGGGCACCGTCGAGGAGTCGGCGCACCGATCCTCCGAGGGGTATCGGAAGATCAAGATCAAGATCGGGCCGGGATTCGATATTGAGCCCCTGTCGGCGGTTCGGCGAGCGTTGCCCGACACACCACTGGCAGCCGACGCCAACGGCTCATATTCACCAGGCGAGATTCCCCGACAGATCGACGAAATTGGATTGCTCTACCTGGAGCAGCCCTACCCGTCTCATACCGACTGGCGGGAGTTCGCCGAGTTGCGATCGCGTCTGAACACGCCGATCGGCCTGGACGAGTCGGTGACGGGGCCACCGACCATGCGAACCGCCATCGCGGCTGAAGCGTGTGATGTCGTCACCATGAAGCCGGCCAGATTTGCCGGGTTGATTCAGGCGGTCGAGATGCACGACATCGGGGTTGCCGGCGGAATCGGCCTCGTGGCGGGTGGCATGCTCGAGACCGGAATCGGCCGGGCCGCCGTCGCCGCCTATGCCCGGCTGCCCGGCTTCGTGTTCCATGCAGATCTGTCAGGGTCGGACCGCTAT
>JAUXJL010000112.1 GCA_030624805.1 Acidimicrobiia bacterium | reverse complement strand
ATCGTTTTCCCGATTCGGAACCGCCTGCCAAAAGCGTTGACCGCCCGGGTAATGGACTCGACCCGGGTGCCGTAAAAATAGCGGACGGTGTAGTCGCCGTCGGTCAACGCCTTCCATACTTCCTTGGGCTCGGCGGCGATATAAGCCTGATACACGTAGACGGGCTTAGACATGGGCTCTCCTTCTGCGAACTGGGCCACCAGGTCGGCGATGGCACCAACCCGCGGCTCGGTGTACTTACTGATCCAGCGGTCGTGTACCAACCGGATTGGGACGCGGTTCAGGTAGTGGAGCTTGCTCCTCCCATCTCGCCGAGTGGTAATCAACCCGGCGGCTTCGAGCACCTTCAAGTGATTCATGACTCCAAACCGAGTCATGCCCGGGAGATAGGCACACAATTGGCCGAGCGTCTGACCGTCCTCGACAAACAGCTTGTCGAGAAGCAGGCGTCTGCTGGGATCGTTGAGAGCACCAAATAACTCGTCCATGGGTCGAATTATATGCGAGTATTTACTCACATATCAAGTCCCGGTAGGCTGCCGATCCATGCGAGCTCTACTTGCGGTTTTGGCGCTGTTCGTGGTGGCTGCCGCCTGCAGCGACCAGTCGTCTGGCGTGTCGGGAACGAGCGATCCTCCAACTCCGGAATCGACCGTCGCTTCGACCACCAGCTCGAGCACCTCCACCACGATTCCGCCGGGCAGGCCGGTGCGATGCGATACACCGGTCGAGGCCGAACAAACCGGCGTGGTGCGGTCCCCCGAGCTCAACGAAATCTCAGGAGCTGTGGTAAGTCGGAGCCGGACCGGAGAGATCTGGGTTCACAACGACTCGGGAAACGAACCGACGGTGTTCGCAATCGATTCGACGGGTCAGGTGGTCGACCGGGTGACCCTACCGGACCTGGGGGCCCGCGACTGGGAAGACATTGCGATCGGCCCAGGCCCCGACCCCACCGTCGATTACCTCTACGTGGCCGACATCGGCGACAACTCCGCCGACCGCGACGAGGTGCACATCCATCGGGTTCCCGAGCCGAGCATCGGCACCCAGACCCAGCCGGGCGGTCAAACACTTCGGCTTACCTACCCGACCGGCCCCACCGAAGCCGAAACGCTTCTCGTCGACTCCGACACCGGAGAAATCATCATCGCCGGGAAGGCCCTATCGGGCGCAACCCGGCTGTTCAGTGTGGCCGGTGACGTGAATTGGGCCAATCCCCAGGTGGCGGACCTGGTCGGGGAAATCCAGCTCGGCACGTTCGCTACCGCTACCGGCGGAGACGCCGGTCGGGAGCAAGTGGTTATCCGGACCTACGACGAGGTCTTCAAGTGGAAGCGCCTACCTGGGCAAACGCTCGCGGCCGCTCTGCTCATGCCCGGATGCCGGATCGCTTCGGTGGACGAAACCCAGGGCGAAGCGATTGCACTCACACCAGACGGGACGGCCTTCTACACCCTGAGTGAAGGGATCGACCAGCCCATCTACAAATACACGGGCGGCAGCTGACACGCCCGACGATTTCAGTGTCCTTTCAGGTTGGGTTTCGTATCGTGTTCACACATCAAAGGAAGGAACCGACATGAAGAATCGGACGAAGCTCCTGGTCACTGGTGCCGCGGTCGTGGCGCTCTCGGCGGCTGGCACGGGAGCCGCCTTGAGTTCGAACAACGAAGACGACGATGGCACCGAGGTGCCGATCACCGGTGTGGAGCTGGAGCGAGCCAGCGCAGCTGCCCTCGAGTCCACCGGTGGTGGGACAGTCACCGAGACCGAAGTTGGGGACGAAGAGAGCTATTACGAGGTCGAAGTCACCCAGGCAGACGGTACGCAGGTAGATGTCCAACTCGACGAGCAGTTCAACGTTGTGGACGTCACCCCGGACGACGACGGCGCCGGAGACGACGACTAGATGGATTGATCACAGACGTCCTCCTCCCAGTAAAGAACCCGCCGAAAGGCGGGTTCTTTCACGATTTCTTCGGAGACCGCTACATGTCGACCGCTTCGTACACGTCGACTCCGCCGCCGTTGTCGAAGATGGGAGATCCAGCCGCCATCTTGCCCGCCAGTTCCAGGCTGTCTGCGGTCACGATCGTGTATCCGGTCAATCCAGATGTCCCACCCTCGGTGGTGGCACCGTCGGCGCCGACGGTAATTGAAGAGCCGAACGGGTTACCCGGCTCGACAACGGCTGAACCGAGTGTCTCAAACCATGCGCCCCAGGCGGCCATGACGGCGGCTCCCTCCTCCTCGGTCTCCGGCATTGAGCCGCCCCTGAATGCAAACACATACTTCGCCACGATCTGTCTCCTCATGCTCACACGGCCCGGTTGGCCGATCGCTTCTCCCCTCACCAACCGAACAGAGATGCGGCGATATTCCGGTGCGATCAACTCAGAGCGTCGAGCAGCGCTCCGCCGAGAATATCGAAGCCGATCGGGACCGGATGGATGTCCGGATTGGCGTCGAGCATATGGGTGGTGGCCGCCGTGGTGTGCTGCATGGGAGCCTGGCCGTCGGCTACCAGCACACCGAGATCACGGGCGACCCCCGCCGCTACTGCATTGAAGTCGGCCAGTGTGGAGTCGGTGGCCGCCTCGAACGCGGTTCCGAGGCCGAGGCTGAACGGGTTGTAGGCGGTGAGGAATATCACTGTGGCATCGGGAGCCGCGTCCTGAATTGCTTCGAGAATGAGGGCGATGTCCGGCTCATACGCCTCAAACGAACTCTGCAACCGACTTTGACAGTCGGCGTTGGTGAGCGTGTCACTACAGGCGGCAGACCCGAGATGGCCGAGCAGATTGTTAGCCCCGATGTCAATGGTCACATACGACACCAGGTTCGTCTCCATGAAGGCGACCGCCTGGTCGAGCTGGCCGCCTCGAATCATCGTTCCGGTGGTCTCGCCGGACTTGCCGAAATTCTGCAAGCCGTAGCTGGTGGTATCACGCTGCTCGAGCTGGTTGTGGAAGCGCGAGACATACCCGTCCCGGGGGTCGGCTACCCCGACGTTGGCCGCCAGCGAATCGCCAAGTGCAACGTAGACGGGGGTTCCGCTCGACGTTGTTGAACCCACAGTGCCGGGCCCCAGCCGCTCAGGCGGAGGACTTACTGCGTTCACGGCCGAGGCCGCCGCCTCTCGAAGACCCGATAGGAGGGTCTGAGAAGTGAGAAGGTCGGTACTCGACCGGGTGCCCGTAATGACGAGGCGGTCGTCGCCGAGAACGACCGATTGAATGTCTGCCTGGGTGTTTTCCAGAGTCTCGTTGAAGTCGGCTACCCGCTCGACGAGATCCTCCAGCGACGCCTGAGCCACCCCGGGGAGATCGAAGGACCCCACCGAGAGGTCGGCCAGGTCAACCTGGACCGCGCCCTGCTCGAGCACTACAGTCACCGAACCGCTGGCACCAACTCCCCCACTCTTGAACTCAACGTCGAAGTTGAGCCGTCCGGGCCCGTCCTCCGATCCATCTACGACATCGAGTGCGACGGATTGGAGGGGGTTGTCGTCGACGCCTTGCAAACCCTCGAGCACGTAGGCCGTCATCTCCGCCTCCGTGAGCTCGAGCTGGAAGGCCACTGAGTCTCGGACGTCATTGACCTTGTCCTCAGCCGATGCCAGGGCGACGGGGTCGGGAGCGTCAACCGGACCGTCCGTCGATGTCAGGGCGTTGGCCAACTGAAAGAGGCCAAAGCCGACAAACGAAACGCTGACGGCCAGCACCACGATGACTCCGGCCAGCAAACCTTTCAGGATGGGCCTGCTCACGAAGAACGCGGCGATGGCTGTTCCGGCCAGCAGAAGGAAGACGACGAGGGCCGGCATCTCCCCGAGGGTGAAGAGGACTGCCAGGCCCGCGAAGACCGCAGCAAGCATCCCGAAAACCACCAATCCGGCTTTCAAATGACCTCCAGATGTTGGCTCGAACTTACCGGACCATCGGGACCCGGCGGTGGCACGCGCCTAACCGTCGAACCACTCGAAATGGCCCGGGTCGGGGTTCACCCAGATGTGGCCCGATGTCATGCCGGCGGTGTACAACGCAACCAGGAGATCCGGGTCGGTTGGCGAAAACGGACCGTCAAGCGACTCGAAGAAGTTGATGTCGGCGGCGGCGCCAAACGAATGATGCGAAACGGCCTGGCGGCCGGCGATGAACCGGGCGTTCCAGCATCCCCGGAACGCCGAACGGCGAATGACATCACCCCTGCCTTGTTCCTCGAGTGCTTGCATTGCCAGGCGCAGCATCTCGACAAACTCACGATGGCAGGTAACCGAGCCGAGCAGCGGAATCGTCTCGGTGATGAGGTTTTCGTTCCTCCAGGTCGCTCCCTGCTCAAAGCCTCCTCCAGTCGGACGAATCGTGAACTCGCCGAATCGCGCCTTGAAGGCGGCCTGGGATCGCACCGAGTCGCCGTGTCGAAATACGAGCACCTCACCCCACGCCCTGACAGTGACCGGCTCACCCGCCATCAACCCAACTGCCTCCTCGAGTTGAGAACGTTCCCCGTCGAACCGGAAGACGGCATACTTGTCGAGGAAGGCGCCGAATACCCCGGGATCCTCCCGGGTGGTGACGATCTCGGCGTCACCGACGTACTCGTCATCAACTATGCCCGCCACGGTCGCAACGAAATTACCGGCAAAGGTGATCGTGGCCCCCACATCGAGGCGGCGAAGTGTTGCCGACGTGGATCCGAGGATGATTTCGTCATCGGCTAGAGAAACGAAGGCGTCGCGCTGATCGATCGGGATGAACTCCGCATGGGACGCCCCGAATGCATGCACCTCGACCGGGATGACGAAGCCGCCCGACGGTTGATCGATGACGGTGCCGTCCGCGCCGGCTGTTTCAACGATACCGGCGTCCCCTACCCGCACCATCGAGACCGTATCCACCCCGGGGATTGCGCCGAGGTCGTCGGCGAAGTCTTCGACGAGGGCGGTCGGTTGCCAGGCGAGATGCCACCGATCGGCCACAGTGGTCGTCGTCGTTGCGGGAACTGGCGCTGTGACCGTGGCTGATGGTTGGGACGGGCCAGAGCCGGTGTCGGGGGGATCTTCCCCCCCGGAGGCGCTGCAGGCGCTCGCTACAAGCACCAGGCTGAGAAGGATTCGCCGCATTGAGCGACCCTAACCAGCCCGCTCGCTCAACCGTTCGATCACTGCGGTTACAGTCGGTTGGTAGAAAGGAGACGCCATACGATCATTCATCGAGGACATTCCGAAGGCGGAGCTTCATGTGCATCTGGAGGGGACGCTCGAGGCCGCCCTCAAGTTCCAGCTCTCGGCCCGCAACGGAGTTTCACTTCCCTACTCATCCGAGGAGGAAATGCGCGCCGCCTACGACTTCGACGATCTTCCGTCCTTCCTTGCTATGTATTACGAAGGAATAAGCGTGCTCCTCACCGAGGATGATTTCTATGACCTCGCATTCACCTATTTTCAGAAGGCCCACTCTCAGAATGTGGTGTATGCCGAGGTCTTTTTCGACCCGCAAGCCCACACGAGCCGTGGGGTGGAGTTCGCGACCGCCATAGCCGGCATCCGGCGCGCCCAAAGCGAAGCTGAATCAGCGCTCGGGCTCCGCTCCCAACTCATTATGTGCTTTCTACGTGATATGAGTGTCGAGTCGGCGATGGAGACGCTGGAGACCGCCGATCAACACCGGCATTCGATCATCGGTGTCGGCCTGGATTCGGATGAAAAGGACAATCCGCCCATCAAGTTCGCCGACGTGTTCGCGGCGGCCCGGGACCGTGGATATCGGATCACAGCCCATTGCGACGTCGACCAGGCCGAGTCAATAACCCACCTCTGGCAATGTCTGAATGACATCGGAGTTGATCGCATCGATCATGGAGTGAACGCCCTCGACGATCCCAGCCTGGTGGCCGAGATCGCCAGCCGCGGTCTCGGGCTCACCGTCTGCCCCATATCCAATAGTTATGTGACCGACGGCCTCAAAGCCTCGCAGATACGCAGCATGCTCGATCTCGATCTTCGAGTTTGTATCAACTCGGACGACCCCGCCTACTTCCCCGGTTACATCACCGAGAACCTCCTCGCCGTGCAGGAGGCGGCCGGCCTCAACCGGGGCCAGATTACGCAGCTGGTCGGCAACGCATTTGCCGTCAGCTGGCTGCCGGATCGAGAAAAGCAGGCCTACATCGATCGGCTGCACGAATACGCCGTCGGCCCTTGAGTTGGTGCGGAAGGGGTCCAGGGCCGATAACATCACACCCGCTGAGTAGAACTACAGTACTCTAAGTGGTTAGAAAGTCACAGACAGTGGCTCTCGTCAGATCCGGGTGGGAAACCAGTGTTCGCTACTAAACGACGTTCGCTCGGCGCGGCATTTATCGTGCTGGCCTCGATGCTGGTGGTGCCGGCCGCCGAGGCGGCCGGACCACTCACAATCCTACTGGCCGGTGATTCGACCACCGAAGGGACCGACGGCGATACGGCCTACCGGTGCGATCTGTGGGAACTCCTGGATGGAGTCGACTTCGTGGGATCGCTATTACCGACCGGGAATTGCTCGGCCCCGGGGTTCGACGCAGATCACGACGGGCAGGGAGGGGCCACCACGTTCGACCGCACCACCGACGGGGACCAATCGATCGACGTCCCTCAAACTTCCGACGCGGCGCTCGTCCACATCGGCACAAACGACCAGAACGGGGTCGACTTCGGCTGGGACCAGGATTACATGACTGGGACCCTGGAGCCCACCTATCGGCTTCTCATCGCCAACCTTCGTGAGAACAACCCGACGGTCACCATCT
>JAUXJL010000275.1 GCA_030624805.1 Acidimicrobiia bacterium | reverse complement strand
GGAGGCGTGTTCTAGATCGCAGTCTCAGAGACGCTGAGCAGCGACTACGCTCGCCGCCGGATGCCCGAGTCGAAGCGCCGTAAACCGAAGAGCCGGCCCCCTTCCCAGAAGGCCATGGAGGCGGCCGCCAAAGCGAAAGACCCCAGTCCCACGTGGTACGTGGCATTGATGGCGGGGCTCATGGTGGCCGGAGTCATCCTGGTGCTGATCCGTTTCATCTTTGCGGAGCAACTGGATCAGATCTGGCTGCTCGGCGGGCTGGGCGCAATTGCCGCCGGCTTCCTGATGACCACCAACTACCGCTAGTCGCCGTTTTCTCGAGGCGCTCAGTGCCGGATATGGCACCCACTACCTGAGGAAAGTCTTAGTCGTCGGGCTCGGTGGTCGTGGTTGGCGGCACCGTTGTTGTCGTCGGCAGGGGTTGATAGATGCCGAGGGTGACCGTGATGATGTCCTCGGGTTGGGCCATGTTCCCGGCCGGCGGAATCTGGCTCACGATCAGCCCGTCCTGTAACTGGTCGACCACCGGTTGGGTGCTCGCCGAGACGTTGAGGACCAGACCGAGCCCGTCGAGCACTGCTTGCGCCTCCGCTTCAGTCAACTCCTGCAGATTGGGAACCTCGATCGGCGCCGGGCCAAGGGAGACGACGATCAGAATCGTGTCGCCCGATAGGGCCTCGGTACCTGCGATCGGATCGGTGCGGATCACTTCGCCGTCGGGGACCTCGTCCGGCGGGTTCGGGGAGTACTCCTCGTTCACGGTGAACTTGAGACCAAGATCAGTCAGCTGGGAAATGGCATTTCGCTCGCTGAGCCCGCTGAGATCGGGGATGACCACAACCTCGGGGCCCGAGGAGATCACCAACCCGATGGGTGTGCCCTCGCCGACCTCGACACCGGCCGCGGGGGATTGCTCGATCACCACGCCAACCGCAAAGTCCGCATCCGGTCTCGTCTCTATCAGGCCAACGGAGAGATTGACCGCTTCGATCATCTGACGGGCATCCGCGAGCGTCTGGCCGACGACGGGCGGCACCGGGAACTCCTGGGACCCGATCGAGATGAAGACCTCGATCGTGTCGCCAACATTCGTCGTGGTCCCTCCCGACGGATCGGTGCGCACCACGACGCCGGGCTCAACGGTGTCGTTGGTCTCGAACCTGGTCGCTATCTCAAACCCGGCGGCCTGGAGCCGTGCCAGGGCAGCCTCGGAGGTGAGGTTTCTCACGGTCGGAACGACGGCCGTCCCCGGCTCGCCGTTGTCGCCGTCACCTCCCGCCAGGCTGAAGAGGAAGAACAGCAGGATTCCCAGGGCCACCAATAGCCCAAAGGCCGTGATGATGAACGGCATCTGGGACGGGGGTTCCTCTTCGATCTGACGGTAGACCTCATCGGGTGGCACCGTCGCCGGGGGAACCGGGGGCATAACGCGGGTGTGACTTTCGCTGTCGCCTGCCGGCGCGGCGGCGGCCTCCGGCTGGGGCACCTCTACGCCCTGGAGTGTCGCCAGCAGGTCCTGTCGCATCTCCTCGGCCGACTGATAACGAGCTGCCGGATCTTTGCGCAGGGCCTTCGTCACCACGTTATCGAGCGACTCGGGCACGTCCGGGTTCAGTGAGGATGGGGGCGGCGCCTCGGTGCTCACATGCTGGAAGGCAACAGACATCGGGCTGTCACCCATGAAAGGCGGGCGCCCTGTGAGCATTTCGTACAGGACCACACCGAGCGAGTAGACGTCGCTGCGAGCATCGGCTGACGCACCCTGGGCTTGTTCCGGGCTGAAATAGGTGGCCGTCCCGATGACCGCGCCTGTCTTGGTCAACTCCTGGCTGTCATCAAAGGCCCTGGCGATCCCAAAGTCCGTCACCTTCACTGTGCCGTCCTTGGCGAGAAGGATGTTTCCGGGCTTGACGTCGCGGTGGACCAGCCCCGCGGTGTGGGCGACGGAGAGGGCGGCCGCAGTCTCGGCGGCGATTTCGGTGGCTCGTCTGTGGAGGAGCGCACCTTCAGACTTGAGGACGTCGCGCAAGGATCGCCCGTCGACGATCTCCATCACGATGAAGTAGGTCCCCGCCGCTTGGCCCCAGTCGTAGATGCCGACGATGTTGGGGTGGGTCAGGTTCGCCGCGGCTAGAGCTTCCCGCCGGAAGCGCTTCACGAACGCCTCGTCGGACGAAAACTGGGAGTGGAGGACCTTGATGGCCACCTTCCTGTTGAGAAGAGTGTCCATGCCCAAGTGGACGTCGGCCATGCCGCCCCGGGCGATGTGGGACGTGACGTGATAGCGATCGGTCAGTTCGGAAGGGATTTCCATGGAATTCAGCAGATTCTAGGGAGGGGGTAGTGCCAACTCATGGCCGCGTTGCCAGCCAGATTTCGATCAGCTTGGAGGCGATAGGGGCGGCTACGGAACCCCCGGTAGCGGCCTCACCCGACTCGGAGGTGCCTTCGATGAAAACGACTAGGGCAATGGATGGCTGTTCGATGGGAGCGAACCCGATGAACCACGGGTTGGAGAACCCTCCGAAGCCAGTGGCCGTCCCCGTCTTTCCAGCGACGCGCACACCGGGTACGGCTGCTCTTCGTCCGGTTCCCTCGGTGATTACGCGCTCCATCATCTGGGCCAGAACCGAGGCCGTGTTGGTGGACATCGCACGACCCAACTGGTTGATCTCGGCTCTCTCCAAAGTCTGGCCGTCCGCGTCGAAGACACGCTCGACCAGATAGGGAATCACGGAGACACCGTTGTTAGCAATAGCTGCAGCAACCATCGCCATATGCAACGGCGTGGCCCTTACATCGCGTTCCCCGATGCCACTCTGCGCGAGCGCAGCGTCGTCCCCTATCAGGCTGTTTGTGGGCCAAACGGCAGGGGGGATCCGCCAGTCATAGGGAATGTCCTGGTTGAACCCAAGCGCTTCCGCGGTGATCCCGATGTCCCCTGCGCCCAGCTGAATGGACAGGTCGGCGAAGATCGTGTTGCAGCTGCGGACGAAGGCAAGAAGAAGCGTGGTCGACTCTCCGTCGTTGCAGGGCCCTCCCCCGAAGTTGGAGATGGTGGAAGTAGAACCGGGTAGGTCGAATAGCAGTGGGTCGGGGAAGGCTGTGCCCGGGCCGGCTGCGCCGGTGTCCTGGGCTGTGGCGGCGACGATCACCTTGAACGTGGAGCCGGGGGCATATAGCTCCCTGGTGCCGCGATCCCGCAGCGGCTGGGCGGGATCATTGAGGAACCCGTCCCAATACAGCGGGGCATCCTCACCGGTCAGATCGGCCGGGTCGAACGATGGAGCCGACACTGCGGCTAGCACGGCACCGGTCGCCGGATCGATGGCAATGATCGCCCCACGGTTGTCTCCGAGTGCCTCCAAAG
>JAUXJL010000286.1 GCA_030624805.1 Acidimicrobiia bacterium | reverse complement strand
CGTCGCTTCCTCCGACAACCACCACCATCGCCACCACCGGCGCCGCCATTCAGGCTTTGTGCCAGGCAGCCTGGGGCGGGCGCCAGGCCGCCGGCTCGTTCACCGATCACACCATCGTTCGCATGACCGTTCACCACACCGCCGCCCTGCTGGATCGAAACTCGAGCGCGCCCGCCCGGGTTCGTCAACATCAACGGTTCCATATCGACGATCGGGGGTGGGCCGACCGCGCCTATCACTTCATCGTCGACGCCAACGGTCATGTGTACGAGGGCCGGCCCGTCTCGGCGGTGGGCGACACGGGGACCAACTACGACCCCACCGGTCACTTCCTCGTGTGTGCCGAGGGTGATTTCAACCGTCAGAGCATCCCGGCTGCCCAGGTGGCGGCGGTGGCCGACGTGCTGGCCTGGGGGGCAGTGACATTCGGGGTGGACGCATCGACCATCCGCGGCCATCGCGATTGGGCTGCGACGAGCTGCCCGGGTGACGGGTTCTACCCGCTCATCAGCGAGGGGACTCTCGAGCAAGCGGTGCGGGATCGGGTGGCCGCCGGCGCCCCCGACCTCACCGTGCTGTGTGGCGACGTTGCCGCCCAGCGGGTGGCCGACATCGAAGCCGGCCTCATCTAACGCCCCTGGCTATCCGACCAGTTTGAAGACCATCAGGCCGTGGCTGTCGGTACCGTCACCAATTTCACCGTCCGGCGCCACGCTATTGAGGAAGTAACCGGCGATGCATCGCTCGTCGCCGCTACACGGCAAGTCGGTGAGTCCGCCCCCCGGCAGGATCTCCTTGTACTGGCCACCGAAGTTGTAGCCGATGGTGTAGAAGGCCCCGTAGTCGGCGATTTCGTATTGGCCGTTGGCGCCGACGTCCCACAGGTCGTAGAAGTAGGGGATGTACACAATGGTGCCCATGTTGTCCGTGCCGAAGAGCAGGTCCTGCAGCTCGGAGGCCGAACATCCGGTTGAGGGTGAGGCGCCCGGATCTGCGTCGACAATTCCCTCGTAGACGAGGGCTTCGCAGTCTCCGTTGGTGTCGAGCCAGCCAAAGCCACCCGACAGAATCCCGTTCTCGTCTTCGTCGTGACCCGGATTGGCGTTGCAAGTTTCGGTGGTGTTTCCGTCATGGAACGTGATGATGGCGTAGTCGCCGTCCGGCGGCAGGGGAGAGTCGTTGTACAGGGTGCTTCCAGCACTCGGCCAACCCGGGTCCGTCCGGTTCCATTCGCACTCCGAAATAATCAAAGGAATTGTTGCGATCTTGCTCCCGAGTGGGCCCCAGATCACTTTGGCACTCGCACCCACCTCGGTGCCGGCGAACCCGGTGATGTTGCCAAACAGGGCATCGAGAATATGGCCTCCGCTCGTGTCTTCGGTGGCCGCCGTCACGGTGACCTCGCTGGCTCCGAGGTCGAGGTTGACGAACTTGGGGTTGGCGGCTCCGTCGATGGCGTTGCGGTCGACATAGTCGTCGGCAATCGCGGTCTCGTCGTAGCCGGCCCCGCACAGGTTGCGGGCGCAGTCTTCGCCGATGGCGAGGGCTGCCGCGGTCGCCCCGTTCTGAAGCTCCCGCCGCTCGACATAGATGCGCCCAAAGTCGACCACGAGGGAGGCCATCGATAGCAGACCGATGATCGCAACCGCCACGAACAGGGTGGTGACACCCTCTTCGCGGTTGACGGCGCGGCGAAGTGCGGTTCCGAGTCTGCTCATGGGGAAGCTCCTATACATTGCATCGAGCCGTCTGCGGTCAGCGTGATCGCAGGGGCCGGGAAGAACGGAATGATCGCTTGGAACGGATACTCGAGCGTCACTGTTGCAGGTTGGCGAGGAACGCAGGCCGAGGCTGAGAACGTCACCTGCGCCGTGTCGATGCCGGTGGCGGCACTCAATGCCGCGGTTTCGCTGGCCGCGGCGTCACCCGTAAGGGCATATTCCCGGGCGCCTACCGAAGCGGCGTGCTGCAGCTCAATCTGAGCCTGATACATACGCCCCAATTCGATGACCCCCGTTACGAGCAGGATGAGCACAGGGAGAAGAAAGGCCAACTCGAGAGCGGCCGCTCCTCGGTCGTCGCCGTGAGTTCTAGGCAAAGTGCTCCCTTGTTGGGATAGCGCGTCGCCGGGGATTCGGAGCCCCCGGTGATCTGTACTCATAGTGGTGGCTCACGACCACTTAGTGAATCCTCAATAGTGAGGAAAAGTGGTGTCACACCGGGACCTGGCGGGCCCGCAGGTCGAAAAACAGCTCCAAACGAGCTATCTGGTCAATCCCTGATGAGGACTTCGTCAACCAGGTTCTCCTCGACGTGGCGACCTATCGGATCGAATCGATAGTGGCCGAAGTCCTTGGTGAACTCCAGATCGATTCCGGCCGCTCCACCACGGTTTTTCTCGATTGTGAAGATCACTTGCTGCTGAAAAGCCGCCGCCTTGCTCGGCCCGTAGGTGAGGTGAACACGTGAGACGATGTCCATCTTGTGATTCAAGATCACAATCGCGTCGGCTTCGAAGGCCAGGGCGGCCGAACCCCGTAGATGTTCGGATCTGAGCCGCCGGGAAGTGAGCCCCGTCTCCGATGCCGCCGTTATCGCCACCACCGTCACCGGGTATCGGAGGGCGATGTCCTTCAGACCCTCAACAGAATGTGAAATCCGGCGGTCTTCCGTCCAATCGAGGCTGGGGGCGGCGACCTTCTGCAGATAGTCGACGAAGATGAGCGCAGGTTCGGCCTGGGCCGCCGCCATCTCCTCGATTTCCAAGAGCCCGGTGCTCGTCGGTGAGGTCTGGACGAGGGAAAGATGTTCGGCGTAGCTTGCGACCCGCTCATAGGCGGCCCGGATCAGCAGTCCCTCTCCGAGCAACTCCTCAATGTTCCGGCGGCCGACCGCGAAATGACGGATCGCCCGACGACCGCGAGAATAGTCGGCGGCATCCGTCGCCCGGGGCAGCTCTCCGATTTCCATGAGCAGAAGGCGGGCGAGTAGCTCGCTGACATCGTGCTCGTAGCACGCAAAAACGACCGGCCGGCCGCTCACGGCGGCATTCCGTGCCCACTGCAGGGAAGTGATGGTCTTGCCTACTCCCGGCAGGCCACCCACGAGAACGAGATCGTGCAGCTTCAAACCCCCTTCGAGAACTGCGTCAAGCAGCTCCATCCCGGTAGTGAACGGTCGCTGCCTTTCCCCG